>NZ_BAGH01000377.1 GCF_000308715.1 Nocardia tenerifensis NBRC 101015 | reverse complement strand
CACGCCGATCTTCGCGGCCTTGCGGCCGGTGCGGAAGTCACGGATCTCCCAGCCCCGGTTCTTCGCCACCTCGCGCAGGTCCGAGTCCGGGTTGATCGCGACCGCGGTGCCGACCAGCGACAGCATCGGCACGTCGTTGTGGCTGTCGGAGTAGGCGGTGCAGCGCTTGAGGTTCAGTCCCTCGCGGATGGCCAGCGTGCGCACGGCGTGCGCCTTGCCGAGGCCGTGCAGGATGTCGCCGACCAGCCGTCCGGTGAACGTGCCGTCCACGCTCTCGGCCACGGTGCCGAGCGCGCCGGTGAGCCCGAGCCGCTTGGCGATCACCTGGGCCAGCTCCACCGGCGTCGCGGTGACCAGCCAGACCTGCTGGCCCGCGTCCAGGTGCATCTGCGCGAGAGCCCTTGTGCCGGGCCAGATCTTGTCGGCGATGATCTCGTCGTAGATCTCCTCGCCGAGCGCGGCCAGCTCGGCGGTGGATCGACCGGCGATGAACGCCAGCGCCTTCTCCTTGCCGCTGACCATGTCTGAGCTGTTCTCCCGCCCGGTGACCCGGAACTTGACCTGCTTCCATGCCACGTCGACCAGGTCGGAGGTCTTGAAGTACTTGCGCGCGGCCAGGCCGCGGGCGAAGTGCACGATCGAGGCGCCCTGCACCATCGTGTTGTCCACGTCGAAGAACGCCGCCGCGGTCAGGTCGCGCGGCACCTCGGGTCCGGTGGCGTCGGTCTCGGCGAGCGCCAGCTCCGCGTCGTGCAGCGACAACGCCGCGTCCGCGCTGGCCTCACCGGCCAGGTTGGCCCGCAGCTCCTCCTCGCTCGGGCCGAACGGGCTGCGTGGAATGCGGGCGAGCTGATCCTGCAGGCCCTGACCGATCGGGCCCAGACTCCACCGTGCCGGAAACTCGCCGAATCGTCCCGCGATGAATCCGGCCCTTGCCACCTTCGATCGTTCCGGCACCGATACCTCCGCCCGTCGCGCGAACCACGTCCACAGTAACCGGGGAAGCCGACACTCAGCGCGGAAGGCGGGGTGAGACACAATCGGGCAGTGCTCATTCCGGCTTCGCCGCGCCCGATGGCTCGCGGTTGAATAGCCGTCATGACCAATCCCACACATTCGGTGACCCTGTTGACGAGATCCGGCTGTGGACTGTGCGCGACCGCGCTGGACCAGCTGCGGGTTATTTGCGCGGACTTCGGCCTCGAGCCCGTGACGCTGGATGTCGACGAGGCCGCCGCCACCGACCCCGGCCTGCGCGCGGAGTTCGGTGATCGATTGCCGGTGGTGCTGCTCGACGGTCGTGAGCACAGCTATTTCGACGTGGACGAGGCGAGATTGCGAGCTGACCTGAGCCGCGAGGGCTGAGCGTCAGCGCCGGAGGAGGTAGCGCAGCGTGACCACGTAGGCGCAGCGAAGCCCTCGCATTGAACGCCGCGGGTTGAAGCGTCGGCGCCGGAGGAGGTAGCGCAGCGTGACCAGGGAGTGCGCGGCGAAGTCCGGAAATCGAACGCTGAAAGATAGCGAAGACTGTCCGTTTCCGCCGCAGCGCTGGTCGCGGCGGAAAATGAGGCCAATTTCACCGACTTTGTGAAGGGCTGCACAAGCAGTTACGGTGGTGGCACGCGGACCCGCATGCCGAGGCTGCGGGCCCACCGCGTAACGACACCCAGCATTCCGACACTTCGACCATGGCACCGGACCGTCCCGGGCCAGGGGTCAGCAACGACCGGAACCCGATCGGGGCCGGAACGAGGAGCCGACGACGTGACAGAGCAGCATGAGGCGCCGGGCGGCGTCTCCGGCAGGGCTCTGCAGAACATCCCGCAGGCCACCGTCGCGCGTCTGGCGACCTATCTCCGGGTCCTCGCCACGTTGGCCGACGAGGGTGTTGCCATCGTATCGAGTGAGGAACTGGCTGTCGCGGCGGGTGTCAATTCCGCCAAGTTGCGCAAGGATCTTTCCTTCCTCGGACCCAACGGCGTACGGGGTGTCGGCTATGACGTGGCCCGCCTGCGGGCAAGGATCGAGGATGTGCTCGGCCTGTCGCAGGGACACCGCGTGGTGCTCGTCGGCGCCGGGAATCTCGGCCGGGCCCTCGTGGGCTACGGGGGGTTCCAGCGGCGTGGCTTCACCGTGGTCGGCATCTTCGACAACCACCCCGACGTGATCGGGTTGCCGGTGGCCGGCCTGGTGGTGCGCGACGTCGCGGGGCTGGCCGAGGCGGTCGCCGCGCTGGAGCCGACCATCGCCGTCATCACCGTCCCCGACGACGCGGCCCAGGACGCCTGCGACCGGCTGGTCGCGGCCGGGCTGCAGTCCATCCTGAGCTTCGCGCCCTGCGAGCTGACGGCGCCGGCCTCGGTCGAGCTGCGCCGGGTCGACCTCGCGGTCGAGCTGCAGATGCTCTCGTTCGAGCGAGTGCGCAACGCGGACAACGCCGCCGAGCCCGCGAGCGTCGCGCCCGAGGTGACGCGTCCGGTGCCGAGCCGGATCAGTCACCGCGCGCCCACCGCCCATACCTCGGCCGTTCATCAGGCCCTCAAGCATTCGGCAGCCGCGCATACGGCGTCCTCGCACACGGCAACGGAGCCAAGCAGCAAGGGATCGGTGGTAAGTCCATGAGTGAGCGAAGCGAACGAATCATGTGCCAGCGTGCATCGCGCATGCCGGAGCCGAGCGTCAGCGAGGCGCAGGCATGAGTGTTCTTCTGGTCGGGATCTCGCATCGCAGCGCGCCCGTCTCGGTGCTGGAGAAGGTGGCCATCACCGACGCCGACCGGCCCAAGCTGATCGACCGCATGCTCACCTCGAGCCACGTGTCCGAGGCGATGATCGTCTCCACCTGCAACCGCGTCGAGGTCTACGCCGTAGTGGACGCCTTCCACGGCGGCCTCGCCGAGGTCGGCGACCTGCTCACCAAGCACTCCGGCCTGCCGCTGCCCGACCTGACCAAGCACGCCTACGTCCGCTACAGCGAGGCCGCCGCCGAGCACCTGTTCGCGGTCGCCAGCGGGCTCGACTCGATGGTGATCGGCGAGCAGCAGGTGCTCAGCCAGATCCGCGGCGCCTACGCCTCGGCCGACGCGCAGCAGGCGGTCGGGCGCACGCTGCACGAGCTGGCCCAGCACGCGCTGCGGGTCGGCAAGCGGGTGCACTCGGAGACCGGCATCGATCGGGCGGGCGCGTCGGTCGTCTCGGTCGCGCTGGACCGGGCCGAGCAGGTCGTCGGCGCGCTCGCGGGGCGGACCGCGGTCGTGGTCGGCGCGGGCGCGATGGGCAGCCTTGCGGTGGCGCATCTTTCGCGCGCGGGCATCGGCCGGATCGTGGTGGTGAACCGCACCATCGCGCGGGCCGCCCGGCTGGCCGAGACCGCGGCCGGTTACGGCGTGGCCGCCGAGGCGATGGAGCTCTCCCGGCTCACCGACGCGATGGCCCTGGCCGACGTGGTCGTCACGTGCACCGGCGCGGTCGGCAATGTGGTGACGCTGGCCGACACCCACCGCGCGCTGACCGAGCGCGAGCGCGGCGCCGAATTCGGCACCGCCGAACGGCCGTTGGTGTTCTGCGACCTCGGCCTGCCCCGCGACGTCGAGCACGCCGTCGCCGGGCTGCCCGGCGTGACGGTCATCGACATCGAGACACTGCAGCGCGACCCCGCCGCGGGCGCGGCCGCCGACGACACCGCAGCGGCCCGCGCGATCGTCGCCGACGAGCTCGCCAAATACCTGACCGGCCAGCGCATGGCCGAGGTCACCCCCACCGTCGCCGCGCTGCGCCAGCGCGCCGCGGAGGTGGTGGAAGCCGAACTGCTGCGGCTGGATTCGCGCCTGCCGAGCCTGGCCGATCCGGAGCGCGACGAGGTGGCCCGCACGGTGCGCCGGGTGGTCGACAAGCTGCTGCACGCGCCGACGGTGCGGGTCAAGCAGCTGGCCTCCACGCCGGGCGGCGACAGCTACGCCGAGGCGCTGCGCGAGCTGTTCGAGCTGAAACCCGGTGCGGCGCAGGCGGTTGCCGCGCCGATGGAGATCACCGCGATCGGCGACCGCGCGGGCATGCTGCTCGCCGACGCCGACATCGCGCTGGCCGACGACTTCACCGCGAGCCATCGCGGCGACGAACAGGGGCAGCCGGCATGACACTCGTGCAGGAAGAGGACAACGTGACAGCGGCAGGCACCGGCGCCCAGTGGCGGATCGGCACCCGCGGCAGCCTGCTCGCGCTCACCCAGTCGGGCACCATCCGCGATGCCCTGATCGCCGCCGGTCACGAGGCCGAGCTGGTCGTGGTGAAGACCGCGGGCGATCTGTCGTCGGAGCCGGTGCAGCAGATCGGCGTCGGCGTGTTCACCTCCGCGCTGCGGGACGAGCTGGCCGCGGGCACCATCGACATCGCGGTGCACTCCTACAAGGACCTGCCGACCGCGCAGGACCCGCGCTTCGCCATCGCCGCCATCCCGCCGCGGGAGGATCCGCGCGACGCGCTGGTGGCCCGCGACGGACTGGTGCTCGGCGAGCTGCCGGCGGGCGCCAAGGTCGGCACCTCCGCGCCGCGCCGGGCCTCGCAGCTGCGCGCGCTCGGTTTGGGCCTGGACATCGTGGCGTTGCGCGGCAATCTGGACACCCGCCTGCGCAAGGTCAGCGAGGGCGAGCTGGACGCGGTCGTGGTCGCCAGAGCCGGGCTGGCCAGGATCGACCGGCTCGACGCGGTGACCGAGGCCATGGAGCCGGTGCAGATGCTGCCCGCGCCGGGGCAGGGCGCGCTGGCCGTCGAATGCCGAAGCGAGGACGCCGAACTCATCGAGGTGCTGGCCGCCCTGGACGACGCGGCGACCCGCGCGTCGGTCGTCGCCGAGCGGTCGCTGCTCGCCGAACTGGAGGCGGGTTGCACCGCCCCGATCGGCGCGCTCGCCGAGGTGGTCGAGTCCATCGACGAGGACGGCCGCATCTTCGACGAGCTCTCGCTGCGCGCGTGCGCCGCCGCCATCGACGGCTCCGATGTGCTGCGGGCCTCGGTGGTCGGCGACCCCGCGGACGCCGACGAGCTCGGCCGAGCGCTGGCTCGTGAGCTACTCGACCTCGGCGCGCGCGAGCTGCTCAGCGTCGCCGAGCCCGGGCAGCAGGCCGCCGAACCGGACGACGGTTCGAGTACACAGGCGGTGAACGCGCCCGCCACAGACTTCACCCAACCCAGCCCAATGGAGAACAACCAATGAGCGAGCGCAGCGAGCGATTCATGACACAGTGCGCACCGCGCATGACGGAGCCGAGCGCTAGTGAGGTGGAGGCATGACCGGTCGAGCTGGCAAGAAGCAGCCGGGACGGATCCTTTTCGTGGGGTCCGGCCCTGGCGACCCGGCGCTGCTGACCGTGCGCGCCCGCGAGGTGATCGGCCGTGCGACGCTCGCGTTCACCGACCCCGACGTCGACAAGGGCGTGCTAGCCCTGATCGGAACCGCGGTCGAGGCCGACGCCGACGGTGCGCGCCCGGTGGACGTGCGCCCCGCGCTCGGCGAGCCCGCCGAGGTGGCCAAGACGCTGATCGCCGAGGCGCGCAACGGCCACGACGTCGTCCGCGTCGTCGCGGGCGACCCGCTGACGACCGACTCGGTGATCGCCGAGGTCAACGCGGTGACGCGCTCGCACATGGTGTTCGAGGTGCTGCCCGGCCTGCCCAACGGCTCGGCCGTGCCGAGCTACGCGGGCATCGCGCTCGGCTCCGGCCACACCGAGGCCGACGTGCGCGGGGAGGTCGACTGGGCCGCGCTGGCCGCCGCCCCCGGCCCGCTCGTGCTGCACGCGACCTCGGGTCACCTGGCCGAGACCGCCAGCGCCCTGGTCGAACACGGCCTGGCACCGCAGACCCCGGTCGCGGTCACCGTGCGCGGCACCACCCGCCAGCAGCGCACCATCGAGGCCACCCTGGCCACGCTGAACAGCGCCGCCTCCGAGCTGGTCGGCCCGCTGGTGGTGACCATCGGCAAGGTGGTCGCGTCGCGGTCGAAGATGTCCTGGTGGGAGTCGCGCGCGCTGTACGGCTGGACCGTGCTCGTGCCGCGCACCAAGGACCAGGCGGGCGAGATGAGCGAGCGGCTGGTCACCCACGGCGCCATTCCGATGGAGGTGCCGACGATCGCGGTCGAGCCGCCGCGCAGCCCCGCGCAGATGGAGCGCGCGGTCAAGGGCCTGGTCGACGGCCGCTACCAATGGGTGGTGTTCACCTCCACCAACGCGGTGCGCGCGGTGTGGGAGAAGTTCGCCGAATTCGGTTTGGACGCACGGGCTTTCTCCGGTGTGAAGATCGCCTGCGTCGGCGAGGCCACCGCGGATCGGGTCCGCTCGTTCGGCATCAACCCCGAACTGGTGCCCAGCGGTGAGCAGTCGTCGGAGGGCCTGCTCGCCGACTTCCCGCCCTACGACGACGTTTTCGATCCGGTGAACCGGGTCCTGTTGCCGCGCGCCGACATCGCCACCGAGACGCTGGCCGAGGGCCTGCGCGACCGCGGCTGGGAGATCGACGACGTCACCGCCTACCGCACCGTGCGCGCCTCGCCGCCGCCGGCGGAGACCCGCGAGATGATCAAGACCGGCGGCTTCGACGCGGTCCTGTTCACCTCGTCCTCCACGGTCCGCAACCTGGTCGGCATCGCGGGCAAGCCGCACACGCGCACGATCGTCGCGTGCATCGGCCCGAAGACCGCCGAGACGGCCATCGAGTTCGGCCTGCGCGTGGACGTGCAGCCCGAGGTCGCTCAGGTCGGCCCGCTGGTCGAGGCGCTCGCCGAGCACGCCGCCCGGCTGCGCGCGGAGGGGCTGCTGCCGCCGCCGCGCAAGAAGAGCCGCCGCAGCCGCTGACGCGTCGGCGTCGAGAACTGTTGCCGGGCAACGGTTTCGATGTCGCGTCAAGCGGCGTGCCCGGATAACTGAGGGCATCTCATCTCTTGTGGCCGGAGCTAGTTTGGCCTGGCGCGTCAGCGCGCTCACAAGAGAGAGTTGGTCTTCATGAAACGTTCGACAAGGCAGGTCGGCGCGGCGATGTTCGCCGCCGTGGTCATCGTATTGTCCGGCGGCGCTTCGGCATTCGCGGCGCCCATGCCCGCGTCGGCGGCCGGGCTCGCCGGCATCGATGGGTCGACGGGCAGCTCGACCGGTTCGGTCGGGGCGCTGCCCGCGATCGCCCGCGGCTTAGTCTGCCTGCTCAAGACGATGTCCGGCGGCACCGCCGTGGTGTGCACGGTATAGCGCGAGTAATGCTCGGGTAGCGCAATCAGTGCTCCCCGCAAGGAGTTTGCTCCGTAAGGATTTATCAGAACCGTCGGCCTCCGCACGCGGAGGCCGACGGTTCTGCTTGATGTGTTGGGTCAGTACCGCTTACTCATCAACGTGCGCACCATGGTGCAGGTGAGATCGGACGGCGGGCGAATGCCGACCACCTCGGCGGTGTACCGGATGCGCTTGTTGTTCGCCGCGCTCGGGTTGTAGACGCCCGAGTCGAGCAGCGCGATGGTCAGCCGCATCGCCTTGAGCTTCCGATTGTGTCGGACATACCAGGACCGCGGGCGCCCCGCGGGCAGTCGCTGCTTCTCCAGTGGTGCGTAGGGACGATCGATGAGGACGGTCTTCGTCGCGGGCACAGGCTTTCCTCCCGTTGCGATCGGGGGCTCGGCGAACCCCCTCGAACACTGTTTCGATTATATCCCGTACCACCGACAAAAACCGCTGGCCGCAAAGGTTTTGGCGGCTACTCCGGCGGGAGCGGATCGGGGCTGTACAGCCGCACCCGCAGCCACCACACGCCCTCGTTGTCGCCGATGTTGTTGTCGTTCATCGTCAGCGCGAGCGTCACCGGGCGCGCGCCCGCCCACTGCAGGCAACCGCCGTGGGCGCCGACCCAGAAGTAGCCGGACTGTCCCTCCCAGGTCCCGATCAATCCGTACTGGGGCAGATACGGTGCGGGCCAACCCTCCGGCGCCGGATGGTCGACACCGGCCCCGTCCGGGGTGTAACTCCCGTCCCACGGCCAGGAGCCGACTTTGATGGTCGGCGTGCTCGTTCCGCTGTCGCCCGGTCCTCCGCCGTATCCCGGTACCGGCGCCAGCGACCACCCGGCATCCAGCGCGTCCACCCGAAAGCTCTCGCCGGGAAACAGGGTCACGCGGACCGGCTCGAATCCTTTGTCGACGCCGAAGTCCGCGGTGACCTCTCGCTCGCCGTAACTGTTGTTCTTGCACCGCTTCAACGCGTAGGCGGGGTCGTAACCGCGACGGTCGTAATAGGCGGGGCACTGGTCGCCGATGCTCGTGCCGAGCACCGGGCAGCCGGGTTCCGGGTCTTTGAATGTGACGATGGTGACGACGAAACCTTCCGAGTTGTCGCCCTGTTCGCCGTCGTTCACGGTGAGCTGGAACCCCTGGAGCACGCCGGTCGTATTGACGTAGCAGGTCGGCCCCACGCCCATCAGCCGAAGATCCCCCTGCACGCCGCCGACGAGGCCGTAGCGGGAGACGCCGGGGGCGGGGAACTCCGGACCCGCCGCGATGCCGTCGCCGTTCGGCCCGTAGCCGGAGTCCCACGGCCAGCGCGTGTTCTTGACCCGGGAGGACGGGAGGGCGGCGATGCGGATCGCCTCGCCGGGGCCGAGGAACCGGACGACATGGTTCCAGGATTCGGTGCCGTTGATGGTGGCGGTCATGTCCGGGGTCCAGTAGTCGGGCTCCGGATACGCCTGGCAGCGTTCGAGATTCGTCGCGTCCGAGGGCCCCGCGGGCGCGGCGGTCGCCGGGGTCGACGCCGCGGCCCAGGCCACGACAAGTATCGCCGCCGCGCAGGCCCGCACGAGCGGTGGGCGGGTGCGGCGGCGAATTCCCTTGCGCGAGAGCGGTATCGCGATCTTCGTGAGTGTCATGGACAACGTCTCCTCCACCTTCGTGTCCTGCTCGAACGGTAGGGTTCCGGCGGAGGGCGGCGGTATACGCAGAACTTCGTATACCGGGCTGTACAGGGGGATGTTCCGTACGAATCCGTCGGCGACAATGCGAGGATGACGGCCTTGCACGGGGGAGACGCCGCGCGCATCCACGACCTGGCGATGCAGATCCTCACCGAGAAGCAGCCGGTCCGGGTGTGGCCGCTGCTCATGGAACGCCTGACCGGCGACCTACCCTGCGACCTGGCCGTGCTCATCGACCTGGACTGGCAGGCGGGGACGGGCCACGCGCTCACCGGCTCGCCCGACTGGCTGCACGAGGCGCCGCTGGACGCGCTCATCGACTCGCACATGCGCGCGCACCCGTTGCTACGGCACTACGCGCACGCCCGTGATCGGCGATCGCTGACCATGGACGAGGTGGCCGACGACCGCTGGTGGCAGAGCGAGGCGTACCGCGCGGGCAAGGCGGCGATCGGCATCGACCGGCAGCTGGCACTGCCTTTGCGCTCGCGGCCCGGCCGGATCCGCGGGGTCATCATGAGCCGCAGCGGCCACGGCTTCACCGACCGCGACCTCGAATACGCCGAGCTGGCACGGACTTTGCTCGACACCGTGGAGGCGCACGAGACGGCCTTCGCCAAGCCCGCCCTGGCCGATTCCGGGCAGTACCGCCTCACGCCACGCGAACTCGCGGTGCTCGGGCTGCTCTGCGACGGACTCACCGCGCACGCCATCGGCAGCCGCCTCGGCATCAGCCCGGCCACCGTGACCAAACACAAGGAGAATCTCTACCGCAAGCTGCGGGTCAACGATCGCGTCACGGCGATACGCAAGGCCCAGGACCTCGGACTGGTCGGCCCGCCCGGCTGAGGCGTCGACCGTCAGAGATCGTGCAGCAAGCTCAGCGACTGCGGATGGCCCAGGGCGGCGGCGCGTTCGAGCAACTGCCTGGCCTCCTGCTGGGCCGGCGTGCGGCCGGTGGCGATGGCCGCGGCGGCGCGCAGCACGCCCGGCTCGGAGAGGTCGCCGGTGAACGGGTAGGTCTCCCGTTCGCGCAGGAACAGCGCCAGGTGGAACATCGAGTCCGGGTCGTCGGCCGCCACCCCGCGGCGCAGCCAATATTCACCTGTCGCGGTGTCGTCGTGATCGAGGTGCAGCGAGCCGAGGATCGCCATGGCGTCGGTGCGGCCGCGGCGGACCGCCTCGGTGAGCAGCTCGACCGCCCGCTCGAACTCGCCGCGCCGGGCCACGTAGAGGCCCAGAGTTCGCATGGCCGTGGGGTTTCCGGCGTCGGCGGCGCGCTCGTACCACTGCTCGGCCTCGTCGTTGCTGCCGCGCCGATTCGCCACGACGCCCATGTTGCACAGCGCCTCCGGCGAGCCGGCCTCGGCCGCGGGGCGCAGCCACCGCTCGGCCTCGTCGATATTGCCGCGCTCGAGCTGCAACAGTCCCAGCTGTAGGTCCGCGCCCGCACAGCCCGCGGCGATCGCCGCGGTCAGCCAGCGCACCGCCTCGGCGACGCGGCCGTGCGTGCCGAGCAGCAGGCCGAGGTCGGCCATGGCGGTCGCGCTGCCGCGCTCGGCCGCGCGGCGGAACCAGTGTTCGGCCTCGGTCAGCGTGTTCGCGTCGCGCAGCAGATGCGCGAGCTGCTCCATCGCGCCGACGTCGCCGCGCTCGGCGATGGCCCGCAGCGTGGCGAGCCTGCGCTCGTGCGCGGTCGGGGCGGGGTCGGGCCGCGGGTCGCGAAACGACTGGAGGCCGATCGGGTCCACGGGGTGCTCGTCGTCGGGCGGCCCGCCGCGTTCGCGGGCGGCGATGGACGCGCTCCACTCGGCGAACCGTTCGTCCTCGGGCCCGATCTCGACCATCCCGTTGGCGATGGTGCCGTCGGGTTGCTTGCCCTGCCACGGGATCAACAGCCGCCCGTCGGCCAGTCGGCGGGCGCCCGAAGCGGGTTCTGTCATCGCGGACCTTTCAGGCCGGGTCTGGCGTGCCGTGCCGGTAGCCGTGCTGGTCGGCGTAGTCGGCGAGTTGGGATTCGTAGCTGCTCAGGCTGTCGAGCAACCAGGTGTCTCCAGTGTCCTTCACCACCACGATGGGACCCTTGGTGCCCGGCGCGAGCGCCGGCGAGGCGCCCTCGGCGTACCAGGACGTAGTGGACCAGGGAAAGACGAACGCCCAGCCCACATCGGAGACGTGCCCCTGCGGGCCGAGCTGGAACGGGTCGGCCGGGGTGGCGAAGCGCGCGCTGTGCTGAGCGAGCAGGTGCCTGGCGCTGTTGCGCGCCACCCGGACGTCCAGCGGGCCGGTCGTGGTGTTCGGAAACGGCAGCGTCGCGTCGGGCAGCGCGCTCAGCTGCCGCCCGGCGGCCACCGCGACGTGGCACGGCCTGCTCTGCAGCCGCAGGAAGATGGTGTGCGCGGTGTCGGAGAAGCGCAGCTGCACGGTGGCGTCCTCGGTGTGGCCGACGAGGTGGCGGCCGAGGCTCTGGGTCATCTCGCGCTCGTCCGGGACCATGCCGAGATCGTCGAAGGCGCGCCGCGCCACCGTCATCAGCTCCGGCTCGGCCAGCTGCCGCGCGATGAACTCGACGCGGAAGTTCTGCCCGCCGCGGTCGGCGGCGCGCCAGGACCGCAGCGTCGTCTCCGGTGGTGTGAGTCCACCGGTGAGCACGGGCCACCAGTCCGAAAGTAGTACCGCGACCCACGACTCGAAGTCGGCGGCTCGGGCCAGCGAGATTTCGGTGTGCGGTTCGGTCATGCTGTCCCCCAGGGGGTCTCGCCCTCTGTCGGAGTATGCGCCATCGGGCTGGGCGACAGGTGTGATTTCCCACACCGTTACCGTCGATCCACGGCCCGCCGGGGTGTTGTGTGTATGCCGGACCGTCGTCGCGCCGAGAACACCGGCTCCACTTGCTCTGGTCGGGTCGGACACTCGCCGCGCGAGCCGACGGGCGCTCGCGACAGCGCTCGACGCCGGGCGTATGGTGCGGTTATGACCGGATTGGACCGCCCGCGGCGGTTGCGCCGTACCCCCGCCCTGCGTCGTCTCGTGGCCGAAACCACGCTGGAGCCACGGCAATTGGTGTTGCCGATGTTTGTTGCCGACGGCCTGGACGAACCCAAAGAGATCAGCTCGATGCCCGGCGTCCGGCAGCACTCGATGGACTCGCTGCGCAAGGCGGCCGTCGAGGCGGTGACCGCGGGCGTCGGCGGCCTGATGCTGTTCGGCGTGCCGCGCCACGAGGACAAGGACGCGACCGGCAGCCAGGCCACCGATCCGGACGGCATCCTCAACCGCGGCCTGCGCGCGCTGGCCGACGAGGTCGGCGGGTCGACCGTGATCATGGCCGACACCTGTCTCGACGAGTTCACCGATCACGGCCACTGCGGCGTCCTGGCCGCCGACGGTTCGGTGGACAACGACGCCACCCTGCACCGCTACGTCGACATGGCGCTGGCCCAGGCCGCCTCCGGCGCCGACCTGCTCGGCACCAGCGGCATGATGGACGGCCAGGTCGGCGCGGTCCGCCGCGGCCTCGACGCGGTCGGCCGCACCGACACCGGCATCCTCGCCTACGCCGCCAAGTACGCCTCGGCGTTCTACGGTCCGTTCCGCGAGGCCGTCGCCTCGTCGCTGGAGGGCGACCGGCGCACGTACCAGCAGGATCCGGCGAACCGCCGCGAGGCGATCCGCGAACTCCAGCTGGACCTGGCCGAGGGCGCCGACATCGTCATGGTGAAGCCGGCCATGTCCTACCTGGACATCCTGCGCGACGTCGCCGACCAGGCGACGGTCCCGGTCGCGGCGTACCAGATCTCCGGCGAGTACGCGATGATCACCGCCGCCGCCGAGCGCGGCTGGATCGACCGACGCGGCGCCATCCTCGAGTCGCTCATGGGCATCCGCCGGGCGGGCGCGGACATCGTGCTCACCTACTGGGCGACCGAGGCCGCGCACTGGCTGTCGTGACGAAGCCGCCGGGGCCGCCCGGCGCCGTGCCCCCGCATGGCGCCGTGCCGCCGCACGGTGGAGTACCGCCCCACGGAGCCATGCCACCGCACAGCGCCATGCCGCCCCACAGCGCGATGCCTCCGCCCGTGCCGCCGCCGCCGATGCCCGTGACGTCGGCACCGCTCGGCAATTGTGGTGGGGCGTAATTGGATTCGGCGTCGTCCAGTTGATCGCGTCGATGGTCGCCGCGCTACCGCAGCGACACACCTTCGCCAAGGAGGTCTTCGATCAGGCCAGGGCGAAGGATCCACAGGTCACGCTGGCCAGTGCCGAACTGATGGTCGCGCTGGTCTATGTCGTCGTGGTGTTCATCGGCCTGGGCGTGGCCGCGCTGGCGCTGCTGATCGTGCACCAGTTCGCGCGCGGAAAGCTCTGGGCGCGCACCATGCTCACCATTGTGGGTGCGTGGCTGGTGGTGATCGGCGTCGGCGCGCTGTTCGCGTTCGGCGCGGTGAACGGGGCCGCCTCGCTGGTGGCCGGCGGCGCCGCGATCGTGCAGGCGGTGCTCGCGGGCGGGGCGATCTACCTGTCGCATCGGCCCGAGGCCGCCGCTTATTTCCAGGTGAGCCGCCGGTGAACGGCGGGCAGGCGAATTTGTCCGGGCAACGGTGGCATGTATGGTGAGGGTTGTCACAGTGGACATGGGAACCGGTAGTTGTTTGTCAGACGTTGTTCTAACCCGCTCGCGGGGATCCGTCAGATGGCTCCGGGGAATCGGAGGCAGCAGTGCGAGTGGTGATCCAACAGCCGCAGAGCATTCGGCGGGAATTGGCCGTGCTGAGCCTGCTCATCCTGTTCGGTGTGCTCACCGTCGCCGTGCTGCTGTTGCCCGGTCTCACTCGCTGATCACCCGCTCCGCCTTGTCGTTTCGCGTCGCCGCGAGCCGCGCGTGAGCGAGGGGCGCGAGGACGCCGGCGTGCTGTTCGCCGAGCCCGGTGCGCGCTGGCGCACCGTGACCTACGGGCCCATTCTGTGCCTGATCATTCTCGTCGTGGAACTCCTCACCGGTAGCTCCGTGCACTGGTTCGCCCTCGTCTTCTGCGGCTCGCTCATCGCCCTCTTCGTTGTGCTGCAGGTGATCGCCGGCCAACGCCACGTCAGCGTCGAACTCACCGAGACCGCGCTGCGCGAGGGCACGGAGACCCTGCCGCTCACCTCCATCGACGCCGTGCTGCCCGAACGGGACGAGGACGCCTGGGACGACGAGGACTGGGAGTCCGCGCGGGCGCTCGGCGAATTGAGCGGCGTGCCGCGCCGGCGCACCGGCATCGGGCTGCGCCTGCGCGACGGCGGCCAGGTGCAGGCCTGGGCCAAGGACCATCGCGCGCTGCGTTCGGCGTTGACCGCGGCGATCGACGGGCGACCCGAACCCGCTCGGCCGCTCGACGATTCGGCGCCCGAATCCGGGAAAGACGGACACAGCGAGAACGGAGTGGACCTGTGACCCGAGCCAGCACGGTGGTCGCCACCGAACTGGGCCTTGCCGTACTGGCTTTCGTCGCCGCCGTGCTGAGCTGGCGCCAGAGCATCCAGACCACCACCTTCGCGGCCGTCGGCCAGGCGCCGGAGTTCGTCGCGACCCGCTACGTCACGCCGTGGATCCTGCTGGCCGCGGTCCTGGTCGGCGCCGCGGGCCTGGTGGCCATCGACGCGGCCGGCCGCCTCCTGCGCGCTCGCCGGCCGCGCTGATTCCCCGCGATCGCCGCCGCCGCAACCGTTTCGGCCCGCCGATCGCGGGAACATCGAACCCATGGAACCCACAGTCACTGTCAAGCGAACGCTGCTCGGCGCCGCGGCCGTCGGCATGATCGGCGCGGCAACGGTGGCCCCGGCGGTCGCCGCGCCCGCCGAGGTTTCCCCCGCCCCGCCCGCGGCGGTGGTGCCCGTACTCGTCCAGACCCCGCCGCCGCCGTTGCTGCACGTACTGCCCGCACCGCTGGCCTGTTTGGTGACAACCGGTTTCGCCCTGTGGTGCGTCGGCATCACCTAGAGTCGCGGTAGCCGGGCGCGGTCTGGACATCACCCGAGTAAGCGGGAATACTGTTGCGGCCGTTAGTATTTCGGCGTACCAGTAGCTACCGAGGATAGGGATCGATGAACCGGCTTGCTGTGAAAGTCTGTGCCGCACTGGCGATAACCGCCGCGATCGGGATCGGCGCCGCGCCCGCGGGCGCGCGTGCGGGACTCCCGCTCGAGCCCGCGGGCGCGGCCGACACCTCGGCGGGCCAGGTAGACGCACCGGTCCTGGTGCCGGACTCCGGTTCCGCGGGCGCGTACAACCACTTCATGTGCTACCTGCACACCATCTCGGCGCAGGCGCCGTGCATGTACAGCTGAGCCTCGCTCAGCTCCAGTTCTGATAGACGTCGAGCACGCGGCCGTTGCGGGTGCCAGGGGCATTGACGAAGAGGGTGATCGTCCCGTCGGGATGATTGGCCGCCTCGCCGATCGCCTGCCGCAACGACGCGTGCACGCCGCCGTTCTCGTCCTTGTAGATCCCGGTGTCCGCCTTCAGGCCGACGCCGATCCGGTTGAGCGGCACGAACATGGTGACCACCGCCGGAAGGGGCCCGCCGGCGACCGCCTGGGTTTCCGCATGACTCAGCTGCACGCCGATCCGATCGGGCTGCGCGATCGGTTCCACCGCTGCGGCGGCGCCCGCGCCGAAGGCGACGGCCGCACCGACGAGCGCGGTGGATACAGCAGCACTGAACAGGGCAAACCGCATAGAAGTCCTCCGGGGCAGATGAATGATGACGCCCGAGGTTACGCACCGGCGATCTCGTGGCGACCGATTACGGCGTAAACAGTCCTCGGCGTGTTGCGGTTTGGATCACGCCCACTAGGGAGCGCTTGCGAGCGCGGATGCGCGAGGCCGCACACCCTGTCGTCGACCAGTTTGGAACGGGCTGCGACACTGGAGGTCGTGAGTTCTTCTCCGCGCGTGACCAGCGCATCGGTGCAGGTTTCCGCTCAACTCTTCGACCGGGCTTGTTCGGCGATCCCGGGGGGCGTCAACTCCCCGGTGCGCGCCTTCAACTCCGTTGGCGGCACACCGCGATTCATCGCGTCCGCGAACGGCTACACCCTCGTCGACGCCGACGGCAACACCTACGTCGACCTGGTGTGCTCGTGGGGTCCGATGATTCTCGGGCACGCGCACCCCGCCGTGGTCGAGGCCGTGCGGTCGGCGGCGGTCGGCGGACTGTCCTTCGGGGCGCCCACCGAGGCCGAGATCGAACTGGCCGAGGCGATCATCGAACGCGTCGACCCGGTCGAGCGGGTGCGCCTGGTGAACTCGGGCACCGAGGCGACCATGAGCGCGGTGCGGCTGGCCCGCGGCTACACCGGCCGCGCCAAGATCATCAAGTTCGCCGGCTGCTACCACGGCCACGTCGACGCGCTGCTCGCCGACGCCGGCTCCGGAGTGGCGACCCTGGGCCTACCCACCTCGCCGGGCGTCACCGGCGCGCAGGCGGCCGACACGCTCGTGCTGCCCTACAACGACCTCGACGCCGTCGCCGCCGCGTTCGCCGCGCACCCCGGCGCGATCGCCTGCGTGATCACCGAGGCCGCTGCGGGCAACATGGGCACGGTCGCGCCGCTGCCCGGCTTCAACGAGGGCCTGCGCAAGCTGACCGCCGACAACGGCGCGCTGCTCATCATGGACGAGGTGATGACCGGGTTCCGGGTCAGCCGGGCCGGCTGGTTCGGCCACGCGGGCGTCGCCGCCGACCTCTACACCTTCGGCAAGGTGATGAGCGGTGGCCTGCCCGCGGCCGCGTTCGGCGGCCGCGCCGAGATCATGAACCACCTCGCCCCGCTCGGCCCGGTCTACCAGGCAGGCACGCTCTCCGGTAACCCCGTCGCCGTCGCCGCGGGCCTGGCCACGCTGCGCGCCGCCGACGACGCGGTGTACGCCGCGCTCGATCGCAACGCGCAACGGCTGGGCGCGCTGTTCGGCGAATCGCTCAGTGCCGCAGGCGTCGAGCATCAGGTGCAGTTCGCGGGCAATATGGTGAGCGTGTTCTTCGCCGAACGCCCGGTCACCGACTACGCCGCCGCCAAGGCGACGCAGACCTGGCGCTACCCCGCCTTCTTCCACGCACTGCTCGACGGTGGTGTCTACGCGCCGCCGAGCGCGTTCGAGACCTGGTTCGTCTCCGCGGCGCTCGACGAGGACGCGTTCGACCGAATCGCCGCCGCCCTGCCCGCCGCCGCACACGCGGCCGCGGCCGCCACTCCCGAAGGAACCCGCGCGTGAGCTCCGATCACGATCAGCCCGCCGCCGACGAGCGCGAGCTAGAGAAGTCCGCCACCGACTCCGCCGCCGCGGCGGGAGCCGCCACCGAGTCGAGCACCGATTCGACGGACGCCGGGTCGGTCGCCGGGCTCGGCGCCGCGCCGGTCGCCGACTCCGAGCTCGTGGAGGCGAGCGCCGCGTCCCTGGCGGATTCGGACACGGCAGCAGAGTCGGGCTCGGGCACGGCGGCAGAGTCGGGTTCGGGCACGGCGGCTCAGTCGGGTTCGGGCACGGCGGCTCAGTCGGATTCGGGCACGGTGGCAGAGTCGGGTTCGGGCACGGCGGCTCAGTCGGATTCGGACACGGCGGCAGAGTCGGATTCGGGCACGGCGGCCCAGGCGGGTTCTAGCGCGGCGGCCCAAGCCGATTCGGCCACGGAGACGGTCGCCGGTGCGATCGCCGGGCTCGCCACCGGACCCGTGGCCGACACCGCCGCCGACTCGACCGTCATCGACGCGGGCGCGCAGTTCGCCGCCGCCGCGTCCGGCCCGGCCGATCCGATCGCACCGGTCGAGGAAACCTCCACCGCCGCAACGGTTTCCGAGGCTGTCACCGTCACCGAACGGCAGCCCGTGCACGACGGCGGCACCGCGCCGGTGGAGACGATCGTGCACGTCCTGCGCCACGGCGAGGTGCACAACCCCAATGGAATCCTCTACGGCAGGCTGCCCGGGTTCAGCCTGTCGGTCGCCGGTCGCTCGCAGGCCGGGGCCGTCGCGCGGGCGCTGGCCGACCACGACATCGCCGTCGTCATCGCCTCGCCGCTGCAGCGAGCCCAGGAGACCGCGGAACCCATTGCGGCGCAACATCATCTGCTCGTGCGGACCGACGAGAACCTGATCGAGGCGGGCAATACGTTCGAGGGCCTGCGGGTCTCCGTGGGCGACGGCGCGCTGCGCAAGCCGAGGCACTGGTGGAAACTGCGCGATCCGTTCACCCCGTCCTGGGGCGAGCCGTACCTGCAGATCGCGCACCGCATGCTGGCCGCGGTGAACAAGGCGCGGGTCGAGGCGGCCGGGCGCGAGGCGGTGCTGGTCTCGCATCAGCTGCCGGTGTGGACGCTGCGCCGGTTCCTGCAGGGACAGCGGCTCTGGCACGACCCGCGCCAGCGGCAGTGCTCGCTCGCCTCGTTGACCTCGCTGGTCTACCAGGGCGACACGCTCGTCGACATCGTGTACTCCGAGCCCGCGGGTGGTTCGGATCCCTCGGTACACGGCGCATGAGCCGTCGCGCCGCGTCCGGGAAACCGCCTGCCGTATCGGCGAGGCGGACCGTGTCGGCCCTGCTCACGTGCCTCGGCCTGGTCGCGGCGCTCGCGGGCTGTTCCGGCGGCAGTGACGCGGTGGCCACCGGCGGCACCTTCGAATTCGTCTCGCCGGGCGGGAAAACCGACATCTACTACGACCCGCCGAGTTCGCGCGGCACCATCGGCAAGCTCGCCGGGCCCGATCTCATGACGGCGGGGAAAACCGCGTCCGTGCAGGATTACCTCGGCAAGGTCGTGGTACTCAATCTGTGGGGCCAGTGGTGCGGACCCTGCCGCGCGGAGTCGCCCGCGCTCGAAAAGGTATATGCGGCAACAAAAGACAGCGGAGTCGCCTTTCTCGGCATCAACGTCCGTGACCCGCAGCAGGACAAGGCGCAGGACTTCGTCGTAGACAACAAGGTCGAGTACCCGTCCATCTACGACCCCTCCATGCGCACCCTGCTCGCCCTCGGTGGGAACTTCCCGACCAGTGTCATTCCCACCACCCTGATCCTGGATCGTCAGCACCGCGTCGCGGCGGTGTTCCTGCGCCCCCTGCTGGCCGACGATCTGCAACCGATTGTTCACAAAATCGCCTCGGAGGAAGCACAGTGAATCGCGATCGTCGTACCCGTACCCTGCGTGCCTGTCGCCCCCGGCAGGGCGCCCGCCGCATCGGCGGTGCCTGGGCCGTTGACGACCGATGGAAGGGGATAGCCACCGTGCCGCGCAGCGTCGCGGCCGACTCGCTACTCGACTTCGGCGTGCTGTTCGAGGAGACCAGCAAGCAGCGCGTCGTACTGCGCGGCGACACCGAACCGGCCGAGGAGACGCCGGAGGGGGAGGGCGTGTGACTCCCCTAGGCACAACGGTGGCCGAGTGATGGTGCTGGCCGCCGTAGGGGATTCGTTTCAGCAGACCGCCGCGACCGGGCCGTTGCTGCTCGCCCTGGGGGCTTGCCTGCTCGCCGGGCTCGTCTCCTTCGCCTCGCCGTGCGTCGTGCCGCTGGTGCCGGGCTACCTGTCCTACCTCGCGGGGTTGGTCGGGGCCGAGGCGCCGCCGGCCACCGTCGCGCAGGCCGCTGGGCCGCAGTCGAGTTCGGCCGCGTCCGATTCGGCCGTGCGCGGCGGCCGGATGCGGGTCGCCGGCGCGGCGGGGTTGTTCGTCGCCGGGTTCACCGTCGTGTTCGTGCTCGCCACCGCGACGGTCTTCGGCGTCATCCAGACCATGAACGTGAATCGCGAACTGCTGCAACGCATCGGCGGTGTGGTCACCATTCTGATGGGGCTCGTCTTCATCGGGCTGATCCCGGCGCTGCAGCGCGACACCAGGATGGAGCCGCGCAGGCTGACCAGCATCGCGGGTGCGCCGCTGCTCGGCGGCGTCTTCGCGCTGGGCTGGACGCCGTGCCTCGGGCCGACGCTGTCCGGGGTGATGGCGGTGGCCGCGGGCACCGACGGCACCACCGCGGCGCGCGGGGTCGCGCTCATCGTCGCCTACTGCCTCGGCCTCGGCCTGCCGTTCGTGATCCTCGCCTTCGGCTCGGCCAGCGCGCTGCGCGGCGTCGGATGGCTGCGCCGCAACTCGCGGACCATTCAGATCATCGGCGGCCTGCTGCTCGTCGCGGTCGGCGTCGCGCTGGTCACCGGGGTGTGGGACCAGTTCGTCGCCTGGGTGCGCGACGCGTTCGTCTCCGAGGTGACGCTGCCGATATGAGTATGAACAGCATTGATTCGATGAAGGATGGCGATCGGGCGACGGGTGGGCCCGAACAACCGCGGACCGAACCGGCGCGGCTGCCTCGGCAGTCCCTGCCCGGCCGGGCCTTCGCCTTCGTTCGCAACACCTGGCGCGGGCTGACCAGCATGCGGACCGCCCTGGTCCTGCTGTTCCTGCTCGCGCTGGCCGCGATACCCGGCGCGCTGCTGCCGCAGCGCAATCTCAACGAGCAGAAGGTCGAGCAGTACATCGCGAACCGGCCGACCCTCGGCCCGTGGATGGACCGGTTCGAGCTGTTCGACGTGTTCGGCAGCTTCTGGTTCACCGCCGTCTATGTGCTGCTGTTCATCTCGCTCGTCGGCTGCATCCTGCCGCGCTGCCTCGACCACTACCGCGCGCTGCGCACCCCGCCGGTGCGCGCGCCGCGCAACCTCACCCGGCTGCCGCACCACCACTCCGGCACCGCGGCGCAGGCCCCCGACGAGGTGGTCGCGCGGGTGCGAAAAGAGCTGCGCGGCTGGCGAACCGAGGTCAGGCCGGGCGGCCGGGACGGTGAGCTCACGCTGTCCGCGGAGAAGGGCTACACCCGCGAACTCGGCAACCTCGTCTTCCACCTGGCCCTGGTCGGCCTGCTGGTCGCCATCGCGGTCGGCAAGCTGTTCGGTTACGAGGGCAACGTCATCGTCATCGCTAACAACGGCCCCGGCTTCTGCACCACCTCGCCCGCCGTCTTCGACTCGTTCAAGGCGGGCAACGTCAACGACGGCACCGGCATGACGCCGATCTGCGTGCGAGTCAAGGACTTCAAGGCCGACTACCTGGACAACGGCCAGGCCGAGATGTTCACCTCGAACATCGAGTACCAGTCCGGCGCCGATCTGCAGAGCGATACCTGGCGCTCGACCCGGATCCAGGTGAACCATCCGCTCCGTGTCGCAGGCGACCGGATCTACCTGCAGGGCCACGGTTTCGCGCCGACCTTCACCGTCACCTTCCCGAACGGGCAGACGCGCACCGAGACGCTGCAGTGGCGCCCCGACGACGCCAGGACCTTCCTGTCCAGCGGCGTGCTCCGCATCGACCCGCCCGGCGGCATGTACGCCACCGACGAGGAGCGGCGCAAGAACCAGATCGCCATCGAGGGGCTGTTCGCGCCCACCGCGCTCTTCCACGGCAGCCTGATGACCTCGTCGTATCCCACGATGAACGATCCGGCCGTCGCGGTCGACATCTACCGCGGCGACACCGGGCTCGACACCGGGAAGCCGCAGTCGCTGTTCGCGCTGGACCCCGAGCAGGTCAAGCAGGGTCGACTGACCAAGGAGACCCGGGTGAACCTGCGCCCCGGCGAGTCGGCCAGTCTGGCCAACGGCACCAAGGTGACATTCGACGGCGCGCAGGAGTTCGTGAACCTCCAGGTCTCCCACGATCCCGCGCAGCAGTGGGTGCTGGTGAGCGCGGTGACCATGATGCTCGGCCTGCTGGTCTCGCTGCTGGTGAAGCGCCGCCGGATCTGGATCCGGGTCTACCCCGACGAGACCGAAGCCGGTACCTTAGGCGTACGACGCAGCGTAGTAGAGATGGGCGGGCTGGCCAGGACCGATCAGGCGGGTTGGGGCGGCGAGTTCGACCGGCTCCGCGCGCGCCTGCTGGACAGCCGGCCCGACTCGGCCGACGCGAAGACCACGGGAGAGTAGAGATGCCGATCAACGAGACCATCGCGCGCTACAGCGATTTCTCGTTCAAGACCGCGATCGTGGTCTACGCGCTGGTGCTCATGCTGCTGATCTGGCAGTACGCCACCGCGCGCAGCCAGCGGGTCGCCGAGCGCGAACTCGTGACCGTCGGCGGGCCCGCGGGCGATCCCGCGGTGCCCGGCCGGGTCGTCGGGCCGCCGGAGAAGCCGCTGTCCGAGCGTCTCGGCAATATGGCGTTCTCGGTGCTGGTCGTCGCCATCGTGCTGCACATCGCCTCGATCGTGTTGCGCGGCTTCGCGACCCACCGCTTCCCGCTCGGCAACATGTACGAGTTCGTCACCATGGCCACCGCCGCCGCGGTCGCCATGGGCCTGCTGTTCCTGCGCGACCAGCGCTACCGCGCCATGTGGGCCTTCCTGCTCGTGCCCGTGCTCATCCTGCTGTTCCTGGCAGGCACCGTTCTCTACGCCGATGCCGCGCCCGTAGTGCCCGCGCTGCGGTCCTTCTGGCTGCCCTTCCACGTCACCATCGTCAGCATCGGCAGCGGCATCTTCCTCTTCTCCGGCGTGGCCAGCCTGCTGTTCCTCTACCGCCTGCGCCAGCCGGAGGGCCAGGAGTCGAACAACATCCTCGGCACCGTCGCCCGCCGCCTGCCCGACGCCCGCACCCTCGACCGCCTCGCCTACAAAGCCACCATCATCGGCTTCCCCCTCTTCGGCGCCGGCGTCATCCTAGGCGCCATCTGGGCCGAGGCCGCCTGGGGCCGCTTCTGGGGCTGGGACCCCAAAGAAACCTGCTCCTTCATCGCCTGGGTCCTCTACGCCGCCTACCTCCACGCCCGCGCCACCTCCGGCTGGCGCGACACCAAGGCAGCCTGGATCAACATAGCCGCCTTCATAGCCATGCTCTTCAACCTCTTCATCATCAACATGGTCATCAGCGGCCTCCACTCCTACGCCGGCCTGAACTAGTCCGCACCGCCTGCGGTTTCTTGCGACCCGTTCAGGTGTACGCATGGCCGTCCTCGGTGGTACGCGGCTTGCACCAGGCAAGCCCGGTTGACCTCTGCTCAATATCTGAGGCCGCCTCACCGCTGGCGCTCGGCGCAAGCTCGACCGTGCCGGCCTAGTGGTGGTATGTGAGGATAGGTAAGCCAATTCGATCTCACCTACGCAACGGTGTTCCGAATGTGTGCCGTATATCCGTAATTCGAGGAGTATGGTTACGCGAGTTCAATATGCTGACCGTCGTGTTGACCTTCAGTTGATGGGCGAAGCGTACTTACTGCTGAGTTTAAGGCACGGATTCGGATTCGGTTATGAGGCATCTCTTGGCGATCAAGAATTTTGTCAATCCATACATTCGATCATTCATCGACAAACGTCGTGTATTCGTGCGGTATGAATGGCCGAGCGTCGTGGGCATTCTTTCGCTCGGGGCGAATATCGTCATCTCTGCGTTGCTGCACAAGCTGAGTCCGTTGTCGATCACTTTTGCTGTATCCAGCGTAGGTGTCTGGGCTTACGGATACTCGAAGATTCGAAAGGCTCGCGAGTCCTACCATCGGCCAGACAGGCTGGAGAGCGGGATACTAAGGAGCATGTCGGACGATCTGGCGTCGAGAATTTTGATAGTGGAAGGAGAGGTATTTCTTCCGCTCTCTCTCCCGAAATCGATTGCCGCCGGTTCGAACGTGGTCGCGGGCACTGCTGTCGATTACGACCTCCCGCAGCCCCTCCGCGCATTGCTGCCCGTGGTGATTCTGACCAAGCGAGATCGTGCTCTCATAATGGACCGCCCCGGCCTCGGCTTGGCCGACATCGGCGACAGTAGAATGGACGTGCGTAAGCTCACCTATTTTCAGCACTTGGCCTCGAATAATGCATTTCGCTGTTATGCCCGTCCGTACGGACAGGCTGCTCTCGATGTACTGAACAGCTATGTATTTCGTGACAACGGCGGTCTCGTCGACTTTTCCGAGTCGGAGTTCCCTAATCTCATCGGAATTTCAACGTTGGCGACCGTGGAAGACGGACGTATATTCATCGTGGAATCGGATGGTCGAAACTCCGGCTCTCCACGGTTGATCCACCCTTCCGGTTCGGGTTCGATGGAGCCGAAGGATCTCTCGGAGAAGCTCAGTCCGCATGACCTTATCGTCCGGGCGATGGAGCGTGAGTTGTGCGAGGAGTCCTCGGTGCGGCACGACGAGATCGACTCGACGGAGATAATCGGTTTCGCCCGTTGGATCAACAAGGGGGCGATGCCGGAGTTCTTCGGACTCACCCGGACGCGCGTGCGAGCGGATGTGCTCGAACGAAGGAGGCCGGAAGGCGAGGATCCGCTCTTCGTGAGAAAGGTGGTCGTCACGAACCTCAGGGTTCGCGACATATCGGTTCCGGTGGTCGGCCGAAGGGCGGATCTTCGTGGGTTCGATGCGATTGTCGCCGGTAGTTGTTCGGGTCCGCTCGGAGTCTTGCTTTGGCTGGTATCAGAACGCGAACGTGCCAAGCGTGGGGGAATATGACGGCGGTGCTCGTCCGGCCGGACCTCGGCCTCCGGCCCCGGGGAACGGCGGCCGAGATCGTCCCATGGCCCCCAAGCGGCTCGAGGCGAGCGATTGAGGGTTGCTCGTTGACGATGCGCGTCTCGATCAGAGGCAGTGGCGGGGTTGGGTGCCGAAGAGGGATTGGATGTAGAACTGGATGGGGTCGATTTTGCCGACGCAGGAGGGTGGGATCTCGGCGGAGCCGGTGGCGGTGGCGGCGGGTGGGGCCGCGGTGGCGGTGGCGGCGGAGGTGAGTTGGAGGGGGATGAGCAGCGTGGGGGCTAGGGCGGCTGCTGCGAGAATTTTGCGCATGGAAACTCCTGGCCTCGTAACGGTTCCGGCGATGCCTCCTCCCGTGGAGAACGGTAGCTACCGGGGTCGGTGATGCGAAGCCGCTATTTTCCGGGGCCGATCGGAGCTTGGCGCGGGGGTCGCGGGGAATCGTGGGATGAGTTCTGGTGCTGCGGATTACACTCGGGGCATGAGCCAAGGTCCGTCGGCGACCGGTGGCCTAGCGTCATCGAAGCGGTGGCCTCCGGGGTGGTGGCCTGCGGCCGCCGCTCTCGTCGCGGTGCTGATCATTGTCGCGATTGTGGTTGTGGCGCAAACGAACAGCGACACCGCGGGCGCGGGCGCGAAGAGTTCGACGGTCGATCGGCCTGCGGATACGACACCGGTCTCCGCCGTCTGGAGTATCCCGAAATCCTTTCTGGGCCAATGGCGCGGCGGCGCGAACGACGGATCGCGCGGGTTCGAGGTCGAGTTGACCGTCAAGCCGGGTAAGAACTCCGAAGAGCTCGTGGCATGGTCGCAGACCGAGAAGACTTCTGGGAACCGTTGTGAGCGCGTCGGACGCGTGGTCACCGTCGACGAGACCGAACTGACTTTGGCCGTCCGTCCGATCGGCGGCGCCGACTGCGGCGACGACGGCAAACCATCGGCGATCCAGCTCCAGCCGGACGGCTCGATGCTGTACCGCGCGGGCGCCAGCACGGGCACTCTGCACCGACCCTAGCCGCGCTCACCGACGCAGCCGCGCCGGAATTTGTCCGGTGCCGAGCGCGGGAAGCAGAAAAGTGGCCGGGGTCACCCGAGGCTGGGATTGATAGCGGAAGCGCGAAAAGTGGTGCAGATCACGGCAACCCCGGCGTGCCGTTCCGCGAAACGCCGTGTCCTGTCTACATGCGATGCGCTGATCGAGCGCGCACAGACGGTTGAGGAGGCGGGCCCTTGGATTCCGATTACTTCACCTATCTCCCGGCGGCGGTGGTCGACGCGGACGGAAGCTTGGTCGAGCAGTTGAACAACACCGCGCTGCGCAAGCTGGCGCGGACGGCGGCGGGGCTCTCGATGGAGGCGCAGCATTACCTGGCGATGCTCGCGAACCGACTACGCGCGAGCGAGGGACTGCACGCGCGCAACTACGCCGATGGCGAGATGTGATGCGGGGGAGAGGTTCCGGGCCGGGCGCTCAGCGCTCGGGGGAGTCGGAGTCTCCGTTGCGGTGCTGGCGGGATAGCCGCCAGAGAAACTCTGGGTCGTCGTCGGGTCCGACGACGCGCTTGCGTTGCGGCGAGCGCGAGGGGGTAGCGCTCGGTCCGGCACCCCTCTCGGGTCCGAACGCTTTCCAGCACAGCACCGCGACTGCCACGACCGCGATGAGTGCCAACAGGTACGTCACGTCGCTCACCTCCTGGTTACGAGGGTAGACCCGTGCGTAGCCCCGGCACACCGCGGACGTGAAATCGATCCGACGGGCGGGCGCGGGCCCCGGCACGATGGGCCCGCGCGTCCCGCGATCAGCGCGCGGTCGCCTCGGTGGTGAGCGACTTGAGCAGCTGCATTACTTCTGATTCACGGAACCGGCGATGTCCGCCGGGTGTGCGCAACGACCCGAGACGCCCGGCATGGGCCCAGCGGGTGACCGTCTTGGGATCGACGTGGAACATGGCAGCAACCTGCCCTGGCGTCAGCAGGGTGTCCTGGCCGCCGACGGTGATCGCACTCATAGCAAACCTCTCCGTTCTCGACAGTTCCCTCATCAGATGGCGTCATCGTTGCACTGAAACCCCTAGGTACTCGAACCACCTAATGTTGGTAAAGGGGAAGTAATAGACAAATCGGATATGCTCCCGACCTCGGCGACGGGCGTGCGCCGCGGGCGGGCAACAGCTTCGCATAGGCTGAGCGACGTGAGTGACGCAACTCCACCAGATGGTGTTCCAGGACAGCAAACCGCTGGCGCGGGCCGTCGGCTCGCCCGCGACCTAGGGCTGTACACCGTGGCCAGGCTGGCCCTGGTCGTGGTGCTCACCGTGCTGATCGTGCTGGTGGCCCGGCTGGTGTCGGTGGACATCCCGCTGGTGGTCGCCGCCCTGTTCGCGCTCATCATCGCCATGCCGCTGTCGCTGACGCTGTTCAAACGCCTGCGCACCCGGGTGAACGAGGACATCGCGGTGGTGGACGAGCGCCGCCGCCGCGACAAGGCCCAGCTGCGGGCCAGACTGCGCGGCGAGACCGAGGACGGCAAGGGGGCTTCCTCGTGAAGTCCTGCGATCGCAGCACCCCGCGCGACTGGGTGGACAACGCGGTGCGGCTCATCGACGCCGACGCCCAGCGCAGCGCCGACACCCACCTGCTCCGCTATCCGCTGCCCGCCGCGTGGAACGTCCAGCTGTACCTGAAGGACGAGTCCACCCATATCACCGGCAGTCTCAAGCATCGGCTCGCCAGATCGCTGTTCCTGTACGCGATCTGCAACGGCTGGGTGACCGAGGGCACCACGGTGGTCGAGGCGTCGTCGGGCTCGACCGCCGTCAGCGAGGCGTATTTCGCGAAGCTGCTCGGCCTGGACTTCGTCGCGGTGATGCCGGCGAGCACCTCGCCGCAGAAGATCGCGTTGATCGAAGCACAAGGCGGCCGTTGCCATTTTGTGCGCCGCCCGCCCGACATGTACACCGAGGCGGCCCGGCTCGCCGCCGAGTGCGGCGGCCACTACATGGACCAGTTCACCCACGCCGAGCGTGCCACCGACTGGCGCGGCAACAACAACATCGCCGAATCCATCTTCCAGCAAATGGCTTTGGAGACCCACCCGGTGCCGGAGTGGGTCGTGGTAGGCGCGGGCACCGGCGGCACC
Source organism: Nocardia tenerifensis NBRC 101015 (assembly GCF_000308715.1). GTDB lineage: Bacteria > Actinomycetota > Actinomycetes > Mycobacteriales > Mycobacteriaceae > Nocardia > Nocardia tenerifensis. The sequence continues at coordinate 3,464 of NZ_BAGH01000377.1, read as the reverse complement.
AGCGCCACCATCGGCCGCTACATCCGATATCGCAGGCACGCAACGAAATTGGCGGTGGTGGATCCGGAGAACTCCGCGTTCTACGGCGGCTACGAGACCGCCGACGCCGGCTACGAGACCGGAATGTCTTCGCGCATAGAGGGAATCGGCCGCCCCAGGGTGGAGCCGTCGTTCGTCGGCGAGGTGGTCGATCGGATGATCGGCGTACCCGACGCGGGCTCCATCGCGGCGGCGCGGTACGCGAGCCGGGTGCTCGGCCGCCGCGTCGGCGGCTCCACCGGCACGAATCTGTGGGGCGTGTTCGGCATCATCGCCGAGATGCTCGCCGCCGGTCGCGGCGGCAGCGTGGTCACGCTGCTGTGTGACGGCGGAGATCGTTACGCCGGAACGTATTTCGACGACGACTGGGTCGAGTCGCAGGGCATGAACCTCGCCGAGCCGACCGCCATCCTGGACAAGTTCGCCGCCACGGGAGACTGGGCGGGCTGAGCGCGCGCCGACGCGATACGAACCGAAGGCCATCTTCACTCGGGACCGAACCCGATCGAAGGTGGCCTTCGTGCTGTGCCGGGGCGCTTCACTGAAGCGCGACCGAGATGTTTCACCGAACGCGAACAAGCATTTCGTCAATTTTTGTTGACATCCTCTGCAGGTGTCAATCAAAATTGACGACATGACTGAAGCAACCACTCTGGCGGCCGCCGCCGGCAGCCCCGACCCCAAGGTCGGGCTGCGCGCGGTGCTCGCACTGCGGCGGCTGCTCGAACGTCTGGAGGCGATCCAGGTGGCCAACGCCCGCGAGCAGGGCTGGTCCTGGCAGGCGATCGCCGACGCGCTCGAGGTCAGCAAGCAGGCGGTCCACCAGAAACACAATCGGAGAGGCAGGAACCGCTGATGTTCGAACGGTTCACCAAGACGGCGCGGATGGCGATCGTGCTGGCCCAGGAGGACGCGCGCGAACTGCGCTCGCCCAATATCGAGATCGAGCACGTGCTGCTCGGCCTGCTGTCGCAGGGTGAGGACGACCTGAAGGCGCTGCTGGCCGAGGAGGGCATCACCCACGCGGGCGTGATGCGCGCGCTGGCGGCGCAGGGCAAGGGCGAGCCGCTGGGCGAGGAGGACGCCGCGGCGCTGCGCTCGATCGGCATCGATCTAGACGCCGTGCGCGAGACGCTGGAGGCCAACTTCGGCGAGGACGTCTTCGACCGCGCGGTCCCGCAGGAGCGCCGAGGCCCGTTCGGCCGGGGTCGCGGCGGCAACTTCGGCCACATCCCGTTCACCAGGGAGGCCAAGAAGGTGCTGGAGTTGTCGCTGCGAGAGGCCTTGGCGCGCAAGGACAAGACCATCGAGGCCGGCCACGTGCTGCTGGCCATCCTTCGCGCGCCCAATCAGACGACGGTCCGCCTGCTCGGCGGTTCCGAGTCGATCGACGGCCTGCGGCCGAAGGTGCTCGCCCTGCTCGACCGTGCCGCCTGATCCGGGCCGCGTCGGGCCACGCACCGGCGCGGTCCTCGCCTTAGCATGGGCGCATGCAGCTTCTGATTCGGTTGATCATCAACGCGGTGGCCATCTGGCTGGCCGCCGCCTGGGTCGACAAGATCGACATCATCAGTCCGGCGGACAACGGCAACGGCGGGAAGATCCTCGTCCTGCTCGCCGTCGCCGCGGTGTTCACGGTGGTGAACGCGCTGGTCAAACCGGTCGTCAAGCTGCTGTCGCTGCCGCTGGTGATCGTGACCCTCGGGCTGTTCCTGCTGGTGATCAACGCGCTCATGCTGTGGCTGACCGCCAAGATCACCGAGACCACCGACTACGGCCTGCGCGTGCACGGCTTCTGGGCGGCGGTGATCGGCGGGCTGATCGTCGCGATCGTCAACTGGGTCCTCGGCGTCTTGGTCCCGGACGGCGACGACTAGCCCCGCTCAGTCACCGCGTCATACGCCGAGGCCTATGCGCCGTAGGCCAGAGTTCGCGCGTCGCGCACGAGTCCCCGCGCGCCTCACACGAAGCTGATGGCCAGCGCGGTGAGCGCCGACCAGGCGAGCATCGCGAGGCCGGAGTCGCGCAGCGCCGGAATGAGTTCCAGGCCGCCCTTGCCGGACCGCACCGGCGCGTTGGCCCGGATCGCGAGCGGGATGGCCAGCAGGCCGACAAGCGCCAGCGGCGTGCGCGCCGCCAGCAGCAGCGTGCCGACGAACGGGACGGCGAGCAGCGCGAGCTGCAACGTCCTGGTGCGCGGATCGCCGAGTTTGACCGCGAGGGTGACTTTTCCGGACTGCGAGTCGGTCGGGATGTCGCGCAGGTTGTTGGCGACGAGCACCGCGCTGGAGAACGCGCCGACCGAGACCGCGAGCACGACGCCGACCCAGTCGACCCGCTCCGCCTGCACGAACTGCGTGCCGAGCACGCCGATCAATCCGAAGAAGACGAACACCGCGATCTCGCCGAATCCGCTGTAGCCGTAGGGCTTGCTGCCGCCGGTGTAGAACCAGGCGCCGGCCAGGCAGGCCACGCCGACGAGCAGCAGCCACCACGCCGTGGTCGCGGCGAGGACGAGGCCGATCACCGCGGCGAGGCCGAGGCTCAGGATCGCGGCGGTGCGCACCGCCGAGGCCGAGGCCAGCCGCTGCCCGACCAGCCGCACCGGGCCGACCCGGACGTCGTCGGTGCCGCGAATGCCGTCGGAGTAGTCGTTGGCGAAGTTCACGCCGACGATCAGGGCCAGCGAAACCAGCAGCGCGAGAACGGCTTTCCACCAGAGGGCCCCGTCGAGGGAGGCGGCGGCACCGGTGCCTGCCAGCACCGGGGCGATCGCGTTCGGCAGGGTGCGTGGACGCGCGCCCTCGATCCATTGCGCAGCAGTAGCCATTCCCGCAGCATAGTGTCGCGGTCGGACATCGGCCGCTCAGCGTGTGCCCCCGCGGAGCGCTCAGCCTCCGGTGCCTTCGGCGACCGTTTCCGAGCGGGTCGGCCCCTTCTCGATGTCCTCGCCGACGAACCGGTCCACCGGCACCGATTTCCACCGCGCCCGCACGGGTCCGCGCTGCTCGTCGGTCATCCACCGGACCGCCTCCAGAGCGCGGGAGCCGGGTCGGCTCAGCTCCGCGAACCGAGCCATGCGCGCGGCGTGGCCGATCGACCATCGGAAACGAGGTAAAAACCATGTCGGCCGGCTCGACGCCCCTCGCATACGATTACCGCGGAATGTTGTCGGAACAGAGCGGCCCGAGCGGTCGCGGCCAAGCGGTGCGGTCGCCCGCGGGCGAACCAGTAGTGGTCGCCCTGCTGGGCGAGGTCGCGCTGCGCCGAGACGGCGTGCTCGCCGCGCTCCCCGGCGCCCGCTCGCGGCTGTTGCTCGCCGCCCTGGCGCTGCGCCCCGGCCGTAGCCGCAGCGCACAGTCCCTGATCGATGACGTGTGGGGCGAGCAGCCGCCGCGCGCGCCGATGAACGCCCTGCACACTCA
>NZ_BAGH01000378.1 GCF_000308715.1 Nocardia tenerifensis NBRC 101015 | reverse complement strand
CGCCCTGCCCGCCTGGTCGGCGCGCAGACGCAAAACCGATGCGCCCCAACGTAATGACGCACCGCCCGAACCCGAGGGCATCTCCACCGCCGCCTGGTCGCTGGCCAGTCAGGACCAGCAGCTCGTCTCCGGTCAGACGGTGGCCGGCGACCTGCTCCGAGACGGGGTGGAACGCGCCGAGCGCGCCGACGCCGAACGCGCGGCGGGGCGCGGCAAGCGCGGACGGGCCGACCGTGACCCGGTCGACGAGCTCGAGCTGTACGACGGCAAGACCGACTTCTTCGAGCCCGTCGACCTGGACGCCGAGCACGACGAGCTCGACGACTTCGACGAGGACGAGCCCGAGCGCGCGGTATCGCCGCGTCGTTCCTCGCGGGCGGCGAGGAAGGCCGAGGACGACGCCAACCGCCGCCAGTGGATGATCCTGGGCGGTCAGAGCACCGGCGCGGCCGTCGCGGGCATGTTGCTGTTCAAGGGTTTCGAGCGCATGTGGGAGATGCTCCCCTGGGTGGCGCTGGCCTTGGCGATGATCGTGATCCTCGGCCTCGTCGCGCTGGTGCGCATCCTGCGCCGCACCGACGACGTGCTCAGCACGGTGATCGCGGTCGTGGTCGGCGTCTTCGTCACGCTCGGACCGCTAGCCTTTCTTCTCAGTACCAACTGAGGCAGGGAGCGGCAGTGGAGAAGACCGGGCAGATACTCGTCGGGCTCTCGACGGCCTCGGTGTATCCGCAGAACACCGAGGCGGCGTTCCGGTACGCGGCCGAACTCGGTTACGACGGCATCGAATTGATGGTCTGGGCCGAGCCGGCCAGCCAGAGCATCGCCACCGTGCAGTCCTACGCCCGCCGGTACGACGTGCCGGTGATCGCGATCCACGCGCCGTGCCTGCTCATCTCGCAGCGGGTGTGGGGATCGGATCCGATCGCCAAGCTCGAGCGCAGCGTGCGCACGGCGGAGGCCCTCGGCGCCCGCACCGTCGTCGTGCATCCGCCGTTCCGCTGGCAGCGCCGCTACGCCGAGAACTTCGCCGACCAGGTCGCCGAGCTCGAGGAGCACAGCCCGGTGATCGTGGCGGTGGAGAACATGTTCCCGATGCGCGCCGACACCCTGTTCGGTCGCGGCGCGCGCTCGGTGAAACGGCTGGAGCGGCGCGGCGGGCCCGGTGTCGGTCTCACCGCGTTCAGCCCGTCCTACGATCCGACCGACACCGGCTTCGAGCACTACACCCTCGACCTGTCGCACACCGCGACCGCGGGCACCGACCCGCTGGCGCTGGCCGCGCGCATGGGCGACGGCCTGGCCCACCTGCACCTCGCCGACGGCCGAGGGGCGGCGCACGACGAGCATCTGGTGCCCGGCGAGGGCACCCAGCCGTGCGTCGAGGTGTGTGATGCCTTGGTGCGCAACGGTTTCGCCGGTCAGGCCGTGGCCGAGATCAACACCCAGAACGCGCGCACCACCCAGCACCGCGCGGCCATGCTGCGCCGCACCCTCGCCTTCGCCCGGCTGCACCTCAACGGCCGGCCCGCGCCCGCCCCGACCTCGTCCCGTCGCGCCTGACGCTCCTGTGACGCACGTCCCGCTCGCCCGAGGGGAATGCGACGGCCGAAACCCGTCGTTCTACGCTGTACGAACGCCACGTACCAGCAACCCTGGTCGCCGACGTGGCGGGTAGACGACAGGAGTGACGATGACGACGGAGCTGGACCTGGCAGCGGGCACCGCGACCGATGCCCCCTTCAGCCGGGTGCTCGAGCTGACCGAGCTGCCGACGACGACCTCCGACGCCGGTCGCTACCTCGGCGCCATCGACAAGACCTGGACCATCGGCGACAAGGTGCACGGCGGCACGATGGTCGCGGCCACGGCGGCCGCGGGCCTGAAATGGCTGCGCGCCACCGACCCCGCGCTGACGGCCATGGCCCCGATCGCCGCGAGTTCGGACTTCCTCGGCGCGCCCGACCCCGGCGAGGTCGAGTACGAGGTGCGCATCCGCAAGACCGGCCGGCAGATCTGCCTGGCCGACGCGAGCCTGATCCAGAACGGCCGCACGCTGGTTCGCACCGCGCTCACCTTCGGCAGGCTCGACGACGCCGAGCCGAGGTACGCGCGCGAACACAGCGACATGCCCGTCGAACCGCCCGCCGACGCCATCGGCTACGCGCCCGGCTCGCCCATGGGCCGGGTCGTGCACGTCGGCCAGGGCGCGGACCTCTTCATCGACCGCGCGTGGGCCCGCTTCCTCGAGGGCGAGACGGCGGAGCCGCGGCTGCGCCTGTGGATGCGCCCGCGCCCCGGCGACCAGCAAGACAGCGAGGTCGCCATGCTGTTCGCGATGATGGGCGCGGACATGAGCCCGCCGGTCCCGGCCAACCTCGGCCAATTCGGCTGGGCCCCCACCGTTCAAATGGTCACCTACCTGCGCCGCAAGCCCGCCCCCGGCTGGCTGCGCATCATCGCGACCACCCACGAGGTCGGCGCCCGCATGTTCGACGAGGACCAGCTGGTGCTCGACTCGACCGGCGCGGTCGTCGCCCAGAGCCGTCAGCTGGCGCTGATTCCGCAGGGATGAGCGCCGTCTAGGCTTCTTCCCCATGACGAGAATTGCGGTTATTGGTGGCGGGCGCATAGGGGAGGCTCTGATCGCTGGGCTGCTGGAGTCGGGGCGGCCGGCCAAGGACCTGGTTGTCGTCGAGACGTTTCCGGAGCGGTCCGCGCAGATCGCGGAGCGGTTCGGCGTGCGGGTGACCGACTCGGTGGCCGACGCGGCGGTGGGCGCGGACCTGCTGGTCGTCGCGGTCAAGCCCGCCGACGTGGACGCGGTGATGACCGCGCTGGGCAAGGCGGCGCTGAGCGACAACGCGAGCGTCGGCAACGACGACCGGGACCAGATCCTGGTCTCGCTGGCCGCGGGCGTGCCGACCGCGCGGCTCGAGGCCAAGCTGCCCGCGGGCTTCCCCGTGGTGCGGGTCATGCCGAACACCCCCATGCTGGTCGGTCAGGGCATGAGCGTCATCGCGCCGGGGCGCCACGCTCGTCCGCCGCAGCTCGAGCTGGTGACCGAGGTGCTCGGCGCGGTCGGCAAGGTGGTCACCGTCGCCGAGTCGCAGATGGACGCGGTCACCGCGGTCTCCGGGTCGGGGCCCGCCTACTTCTTCCTGATCGTCGAGGCCATGGTGGACGCGGGGGTCGGCCTCGGCCTCACCCGCGAGGTGGCCACCCAGCTGGTCGTGCAGACCATGGTCGGCTCGGCGGCGCTGCTCGACGGATCCGAGCAGAGCGCCGCGGAGCTGCGGGCCGCGGTCACCTCACCGGCCGGCACCACCTCCGCCGCGGTGCGCGAGCTCGAGCGCGGCGGAATCCGTTCGGCCTTCCTCGAGGCGCTGCACGCGGCGCGGCAACGCTCCGCCGAGCAGGGGGTCCTGGACGGACCCGCCGCCGTCAGCGCGGTGTGACGCCGAGCGAAAAGCTGATTTCTCACTCCCGTCGCAGTAACACCACTGGTCCCGCTAAGCTTCAAGCAGCACGTGCGTGTCTGTTCCGCCGGTGGGGAAGCCGGCGGCGCGGACGTGCCGGAGGTCAATGGTGCAATGATGTCTAACAAGATGTCTGCAAGTAGCTCAGGCAGTTCGAGTGGCTCCGGCCCCTCAGGCGCCCGGGGTGGTTCCCGGCCGCAGAATGGTTCCGCGTCGCAGGGGCAACCCATGCTCGGCGGCACTCAGTTCCTCACGGTCGCCGAGGTGGCGAGCCTGATGCGAGTGTCCAAGATGACGGTGTACCGGCTGGTGCACTCCGGTGAGTTGCCCGCGGTGCGGGTGGGTCGTTCGTTCCGGGTGCACGCCAAGGCGGTACACGATTATCTGGAGACGTCCTACTTCGACGCGGGATGACAGCCTGATCCATCCGCGCCGAGTCGGGCGCGGGACGCCGTCGGACGCTGTCCGGCGGCGTTGGATCGGGTGGTTTCGAAGGCCACCGGGCGTGCCGGTACGATGGACCCTCGGTTCGTGTTCGCCCGCCGGTGGCATCGCTGTGTGATGCCCGGTGGTACCCGGCGGCGCGGACACTGGGCGTGAGGCTTGCCGAGCGACCGGTCAGTTGGCGCACGTGAGAAGCGTGCGCGCCGAGTAGAGAGAACGCGAGGAACAACCCTATGGGTTCTGTGATCAAGAAGCGCCGCAAGCGCATGTCGAAGAAGAAGCACCGCAAGCTGCTTCGCCGCACACGCGTGCAGCGGCGCAAACTCGGCAAGTAAGCGCTGCGCGTCGGCTCGAAGGCCCGTCATCGTGAGATGGCGGGCCTTTCGTTTGAAATGTCGAACTTTGAAACCACGCCTTGTATCGGGTGACTGAAGTCATCGTTAGATCCTGGTAAATCCCAATGGAACCCGTGAACGCAGCGGCTACCCTAGGAACCGGGGAATAAATCACACGGGGGGCTTGCCAAGGTGGGATGCCGGTGGGTTCTGACGCTAGAGACGGACACACGCCGAAAGTCGTGTTGGTGACCGGAGCCAGCCACTTCTTCGGCGGCAGCGTCGTCGCTCGTCTCGCGCAGGATCCCGGCATCGAGCGCATCCTCGCCGTCGACACCATGACCCCGAGCCGCGAGCTGAGCAGGCGCATGGGCCGGGCCGAGTTCGTCCGCGCGGATATCCGAAATCCGTTGATCCGTAAGGTGATCGATGGTGGCGCGGTGGACACCGTGGTGCACGCGGCGGTGCTCGCCAAGCCGCCGACGGGCGCCGCGCGCGCCGTGATGAAGGATCTCAACGTGCTCGGCGCGATGCAGTTGCTCGCGGTGTGCCAGAAGGCGCCGACGGTGCGCAGGGTCGTCGTGCGTTCCTCCTCCGCGGTATATGGGTGCAGCGCAAAGGATCCCGCGAAATTCACCGAGGAAATGAGTGCGCGCGTACCGCCGCGCGGTGAGTTCGCGCGCGACATGATCGACATCGAAGGATTCGTGCGCGGACTCGCGCGGCGACGGCCGGATATCGCCGCGTCCATTCTGCGTTTGGCGCCGATCGTCGGGCCGCGGTTGGCGAGCCGGGGCGTGCAGTATCTACGCTCGCCGATCACGCCGACGGTGTTCGGCCGCGACGCGCGCATGCAGTTGCTGCACGAGGAGGACGCGGTCGCCGCGCTCGCGCACTCGGCGCTGACCGCGGGCGGCGGCACCTACAACATCGCGGGCGACGGCGCGCTCGCGCTGTCGCAGGCGGTGCGCCGGGCGGGCCGGATCGAACTGCCGGTGCCGTTCGCGCTGTTCCGCACCGCGGGCCGAGTGCTGATGGGCCCGGTCATGCGCCAATTCTCCGGCGAGCAGCTCGACTACTTCCATTTCGGCTGTGGCCTCGACACCACCCGGATGCGGACCGAACTCGGGTTCGTGCCGCGATGGACGACGGTGCAGGCCTTCGACGACTTCATCGGGGGCGCAGCGTTGCGGCCCGTAGTCGATCCCGCGTGGATCGATGTCGCAGAAAACAAACTGCTCGGCCTGCTCGGGGCCGGTACGGGAGCACAGCAATGAACGACGTAGCGAAAGTCATCCACCTCCACGACGTCGGGGACGAGGTGCGCCCGCGGCAGGCCAGACGCTGGCCGGAGCGCGGCGCGGCGCCGGGCCAGGTGACCTCGCTGGTGGAGCGGCTCGCCGCCACCGAACCGCCTGCGCCGCAGTCGCTTTCGGACCTACTGCGGGGCGCGGTGGCTAAACGGATCGGCAAGAGCGCCGACTTCGCCCGCCGCCGGATCACCGGCGACTACCAGGTCGACGAGTTCGGCTTCGACGAGCACCTGCTCGAGTCGGTCATCCTGCCCGCGCTGCGCCCGATGTCGGAGCTGTGGTTCCGGGTGGAGGCCAGCGGCGTCGAGCACCTGCCGGAGGCGGGCGGCGCGCTGATCGTGGCCAATCACGCGGGCACCATCCCGCTCGACGGACTGATGCTGCAACTGGCGGTGCACGACCGGCACCCGAAGCAGCGCGCGCTTCGCCTGCTGGCCGCTGACCTGATCTTCGAGACGCCGGTGCTTGGCGCGCTGGCCCGCAAGGCCGGGCACACGCTGGCCTGCCGCGAAGACGCCGAGCGGCTGCTGCGCTCCGGCGAGCTGACCGGCGTCTTCCCCGAGGGCTTCAAGGGCGTCGGCAAGCAGTACGCCGACCGTTACAAGTTGCAGCGGTTCGGCCGAGGCGGTTTCGTGGCCGCGGCGGTGCGGACCGGTGCGCCGATCATCCCGTGCTCCATCGTCGGCTCGGAGGAGATCTACCCGAAGCTGGCCGACCTGCAGCCGCTCGCCCGGCTGCTCGGCCTGCCGTATTTCCCGGTGACGCCGCTGTTCCCGCTGCTCGGCCCGCTGGGCGCGCTGCCGCTGCCCTCGAAGTGGTACATCGAGTTCGGCGCCCCGATCCCGACCACCGGCTACGAGCCGGAGGCGGCCGACGACCCGATGACCATGTTCGAGGTCACCGACCAGGTCCGCGAGACCATCCAGTCGACGCTCTACAAACTGCTCACCAAGCGCCGCAACCCCTTTACGGGCTGAGCCGCCCGTACGAACGAGTGAACGGAGTACATCGACACCTGTTCGCAGCCACCCCGTCGGCTCGGCGAACGCCGGGCACCAGCCGGTAAACCCCTCGGCCGCACTGGTTTCCGGCGTTCGCCCGGGCCGACGGGTGCTGCGGCGAGCGAGGCGCCGGGTC
>NZ_BAGH01000379.1 GCF_000308715.1 Nocardia tenerifensis NBRC 101015 | reverse complement strand
CGATGATTCCGATTCGCATATCAACTCCTGGCTCGAAAAAGGTTCGGAGCCAACGCTAGAAAGGTCGATAGGCACCCGCGGGTGCGCTACGGCACTGGCATGCTGGCGGACATGACCGAGCCGATCATCGCCGAGCGGGCGGAGTTCGCGCCGTACGGCGACTTCGAATCCGACTGCCCCGCCAGGATCGGGGTCGACGTGTTCGGCAACTCCTGGCTCCCCGTCGTCGTGTACCTGCTGCGCGAGGGCCCGATGCGCCCGAGCGACCTGCGCGCCGCGATCGGCGGCATCAGCCAGAAGATGCTGACGCAGACCCTGCGCCGGATGGAGCAGATGACCCTGCTCGAACGCCGCCGCTACGCCGAGGCGCCCCCGCGCGTCGAGTACGAACTCACCGAGGCCGGCCGAGATCTGCTCATCCCCATCTACGCCCTCGGCGACTGGGTCGACCGGCACGGCCGCGCCGTGGCCGAAGGTTTGGCGGGCACAGGCGACTGATCTCGGGGAGCGCCACACCCATACCCAACTCCGCGTAAACGACTGGCTAACGCTGTCGGAAGTACCCATGACCTGCGCGAAACATCGTGTACCCGGCGTTGGATACGTCCTACTCGACCGTACGATTCAAGTGTGAGTGTTCCGCAAGCCGTCCTACTGGCAGTCCTTGCGGCTGTCGTGGGTCTGGCAGTCGGCGGGCTACTTATCCCCTATATGAACGCCAGGCAGCAGGCCCGCAGGCAGGCGGACTCCGGCCTGACGATGTCGCAGGTGCTCGACCTGATCGTGCTCGCCTCCGAGAGCGGCATCGCGGTGGTCGACGAGTACCGCGACGTGGTGCTGGTCAACCCGCGCGCCGAGGAGCTCGGCCTGGTCCGCAACCGCCTGCTCGACGAGCGTGCCTGGGCCGCCGTGGAGAAGGTGCTCGCCACCGGCGAGTCCGCCGAGTTCGATCTGACCGCGAAGAACCCCGTGCCCGGCCGCGGCCGCATCGCCGTGCGCGGCGTGGCCCGCCAGCTATCGCGCGAGGACACCAATTTCACCGTCCTCTTCGCCGACGACGACTCCGAGCAGGCGCGGATGGAGGCGACCCGGCGCGACTTCGTCGCCAACGTCAGCCACGAGCTCAAGACGCCGGTCGGCGCGATGAGCCTGCTGGCCGAGGCCATGCTCGAGTCGGCGGACGACCCGGAGGCCGTGCGGCACTTCGGACAACGCGTCCTCGGCGAGTCACGCAGGCTCGGCAAGATGGTGACCGAGCTCATCGCGCTGTCGCGGCTGCAGGGCGCCGAGAAACTGCCCGAGCTCGAGGTGGTCGACGTGGACACCGTCGTCATGCAGGCGGTCGACCGCTCGCGCACCGCCGCCGAGGCCGCCGGCATCACCGTCAGCACCGACCGGCCCAGCGGGCTCGAGGTGCTCGGCGACGAAACGTTGCTGGTCACAGCGTTGTCGAATCTGGTGGAGAACGCGATAGCGTACTCACCGGCCGGCTCGCACGTGTCGGTCAGCCGGTCACTGCGCGGCGACCACGTCGCGATGGCCGTCACCGATCGCGGCATCGGCATCGCCAAGGAAGACCAGGAGCGGGTGTTCGAACGTTTCTTCCGCTCGGACAAGGCCCGCTCGCGCGCCACCGGCGGTACCGGGCTCGGCCTGGCTATCGTCAAACACGTGGCCGCCAACCACAACGGTGAGATCACCCTGTGGAGCAAGCTGGGCACCGGATCGACGTTCACCCTGCGAATACCTGCCCACCACGAGGCCGACGGAGAAGAGGATTCCGCGGGCCCGACGGTGAGCATGAGAGAAACAAGCCCGCGCCCCTCGGGGCCGGGCCGACCCAATGGTGTGGAGGCACGCAGATGACGAGTGTGTTGATCGTCGAGGATGAGGAGTCGCTGGCCGATCCGCTCGCGTTCCTGCTGCGCAAGGAGGGTTTCGAGGTCACCGTCGTCGGTGACGGGCCGTCCGCGCTCGCCGAGTTCGATCGCTCGGGCGCCGACATCGTGCTGCTCGACCTCATGCTGCCCGGCATGAGCGGCACGGACGTGTGCAAGCAGCTGCGCACCCGCAGCGGCGTGCCGGTGATCATGGTGACGGCGCGCGACAGCGAGATCGACAAGGTGGTCGGGCTCGAACTCGGCGCCGACGACTACGTGACCAAGCCGTACTCGGCGCGCGAGCTGATCGCGCGCATCCGGGCCGTGCTGCGCCGCGGCGCGGGCGACGAGCTCGACGGCGCCAACGAGAGCGGCGTGCTGGAGGCGGGCCCGGTCCGGATGGACGTGGACCGCCACACCGTCCTGGTGAACGGCGCGCCGGTCACCTTGCCGCTCAAGGAGTTCGACCTGCTCGAATACCTGCTGCGCAACTCCGGCCGCGTGCTCACCCGCGGCCAGCTCATCGATCGCGTGTGGGGCGCAGACTACGTCGGCGACACCAAAACCCTCGACGTGCACGTCAAGCGCCTGCGCTCCAAAATCGAGGCGGACCCGGCCAAGCCCGAGCACCTGGTCACGGTCCGAGGGCTCGGCTACAAACTGGAGGCATAACGCAAATACCCATGTACTCACGGAACTCAGCAACTGATTTCGTGAGTACATGGGTAACTTGTCGGGCACAAGCCAACTCGACCGGCTAGTTGCCGTCGGCCGCCAACGCTACTGTCGCGGCACTCGAGTCTGGCCTAAAGACTCGGAGAGGCGGGGGAGCCGAGGACGCTGCGAAGTCCTCGGCCGTTTCTTGTGTGCTTTATCAGGGGAGGTAAGTCCACGTCGGGCCGACGCCCGGAACGTCCATCTTGCGCAACGTGATCCAGCCCAGATCGTCTTCCTGCATGCAGTCGTAGACGTCCGCCGCGCTGGTGCCCCGGCACGCGATGGTGCGCGAGGTGCCGTACGGGCTCATGATCAGGTTCTTGCCCTGCGCCGCGGCGTTCACGGCCTCGGGGGTGTTGGCGGGCAGGAAGTCCGCGGTGAAGTCGGCGTACTTGGCGGGGTCACCGTTCGGTTCGGCGTTGGCGACGGCGGGCAGGCAGAGTGCGGCGCCGAGCGCGACGGCGGCCACGGTGAAAACTTTCTTGGACATGACCGCACATCAAACCGCAAACGAGTGAAGATCGCATGCCTTCCAGGTGAACGAGGTGCAAGGTCTCATTCCGAGGGCTTCACGCGGTCGCGCTGTTCGCGCTGTCGCGCAACCGATCCGCGTGCACCGTCGCCGGGTGGATCGCGATGAGCCCGAGCCCCTGGCGTCGCTTGCAGTGCCTGGCCAGCTCCTCGTAGGCGGGCTCGCCGAGCAGTTCCCTCAGCTCCGGGGCGTAGGACTGCCAGACCGGACGCGTACCGACGTGGGCGTCCGGCGAGCCCGAGCAGTACCAGTCCAGGTCCTCGCCGCCGGGGCCCCAGCCGCGGCGGTCGTACTCGGTGACCGTGGTGCGCAGGATCTGCACGCCGTCGGGCCGGTCCACCCAGTCCTGGGTGCGTCGAATGGGCAACTGCCAGCACACGTCCGGCTTCACCTCGAGCGGCTCGATGCCGCGCCGCAGCGCCATGCTGTGCAGCGAGCAGCCGACGCCGCCCGCGAAACCGGGCCGGTTGAGGAAGATGCACGCGCCGTCGAAGCGGCGGGTCCGCAGCGCGGGCTCGTCCTCCAGCTCGTCGAGTTCGAGGTAGCCCTTCTTGGTGACCTTGCCGGTCGCGTCGCGCGCCTCGTCCATGAGCTGCCAGTCCGCGGGCGTGAGCATCTTCACAGCGTTCTGCAGCCGTTTGCGATCGTCCTTGTCGGACAGGAACGCCCCGTGCGAACAGCAGCCGTCGTCGGGGCGATCGGCGAGGATGCCCTGGCACGCCGGGGTGCCGAAAACGCACGTCCAACTCGACAGCAGCCAGGTCAGATCGGCGACGATCAGATGCTCGTCATTTGCTGGATCGACGAACTCGATCCATTCCCGGGGAAAATCCAAATCGACCTCGGGACTCGGATCGATCTTCCCCGCTGGTCGGGGCCGGGTCGGGCCGCTCGCGGATGCGCCTACCGTCACACCTCGGAACGCTAACAGTTCAGTCGCTTGGCCTGAAGGGCCGGATCACCCAGTACCGTGTTGTTGTGCGGCTTGGGGTACTCGATGTCGGAAGCAATACCGTCCACCTGCTGGTAGTGGACGCGCATCGGGGTGGTCACCCCATGCCGATGAGCTCGACCAAGGCCACTTTACGGCTGTCGGAGAACATCGATGACGAGGGCCGGATCACCGAGGCGGGGGCCCGGCGGCTGATCGCCACCGTCGCCGAATTCGCCAGCATCGCCGAGACTTCCCGGTGCGTCGAGCTGATGCCGTTCGCGACCTCCGCGGTGCGCGAGGCGGCGAATTCCGAGGAGGTGCTCGGGCGTGTCCGTGCGGAGACCGGCGTCGCGCTGCAGGTGCTGTCCGGGGTCGACGAGGCGCGGCTGACCTTCCTCGCGGTGCGCCGCTGGTTCGGCTGGAGCGCGGGCCGCATTCTCAACCTGGACATCGGCGGCGGCTCGCTGGAGATGACCAACGGCGGCGACGAGGAGCCCGACGTCGCGCTGTCGCTTCAGCTCGGGGCGGGCCGGTTGACCAGGGAGTGGCTGCGCGAGGACCCGCCGGGCAAGCGCCGCGTCAACGTGCTGCGCGACTGGCTCGACGCGGAACTCGCGCTGCCCGCGAAACAGCTGCTCGACGCGGGCAGGCCGGACCTGGCCGTCGGCACGTCGAAGACCTTCCGCTCGCTGGCCAGGCTGACCGGGGCGGCACCCTCGGCGGCGGGCCCCCGGGTGCGTCGTACACTCACCAGCTCAGGTCTGCGCCAACTGATCGCGTTCATCTCGCGGATGACGGCGGCCGACCGGGCAGAATTGGAAGGCGTGAGTTCCGATCGGTCACAGCAGTTGGTGGCCGGCGCATTGATCGCGGAGGCGAGTATGCGGGCACTATCGCTGGAATCTCTGGAGATTTGTCCCTGGGCGCTGCGGGAAGGGCTGATCCTGCGCAAACTGGATACCGACATGAACGGCGGACCCCGAGCGACGCGCTTACCGGGCCCGGCGGCCGAGAACGGCCGCCCGGCGTCCGGTGACGCCGCGCTACCGGGGCCGATAGGAACGGTGTCGTCATGAGTGAGCGAAGCGAGTCGCGGATATGAGCGACGACTCCAAACAGTTGTCGGTCGCCGAGCTGCTGGCGCGCAACGGCCAGCAGGGCGCGTCGTCCGCGGGCGGCGGTCGCCGTCGCCGCGGCGGCCGCGGGATCTCGGTGGCCGAGCTGACGGGCGACATGCCCGTCATCGGCGGCGGCCACTCGTCGCACGCCGCCCCCGAGGAGGCGCCGGACGAGCCGGCCTACGAGCCGCCCGCCTACGAACCGCCCGCATCGGACCCTGTCGCATACGCGCCACCCGCGCCGGAGCCGTCGGCGTACTCGCCGATCTCGGGCCCGATCTCGATGTACGACCCGCTGGCGGCCTACGCCCAGCCGGAGCCGCAGGCCGACCCGCTGCCCGGCAGGTCGGGTCTGGTGATGCCC
>NZ_BAGH01000380.1 GCF_000308715.1 Nocardia tenerifensis NBRC 101015 | reverse complement strand
AGCTGATCGATGAGACCCTGCGCGACAGGGAGATCGAGTACACCCGCTCCGGCGAGGACACCTTCGTCGTGGTGCTGCCCGGCGAGCGCAAGCTGAAGACGAGCGTGATGCTCACCGTGGGCAAGCACGGCCTGCGCATCGAGTCGTTCGTCTGCCGCAAGCCCGACGAGAACTTCGAGGGCGTCTACAAATTCCTGCTGCGGCGCAACCGCAGGCTCTACGGCGTGGCCTACACCCTGGACCGGGTCGGCGACATCTACCTGGTCGGCCGGGCCGCGACGCACACCGTCACCGCCGACGAACTCGACCGGCTCTTCGGTCAGATCCTCGAGGCGGTCGACTCCGATTTCAACGTGCTGCTCGAGCTCGGCTTCGCCGAATCCATTCGCAAGGAATGGAAGTGGCGCGTCTCGCGCGGTGAGTCGCTGAAGAATCTGCGGGCCTTCGAGCACCTGGTAGACGCCGCCGACAAGCCGTAAATTCTCTGCGATGACGGTTCTTGCGTTGGATATCGGCGCGACCAAGTTCGCGGCCGGTGTGGTGGACGGACTCGACGTGCGCGACGTGCGCCGGGCCGACGTGCCACCCGAGGAGGTCTGGGCGGCCTGTCGCGGCCTGCTGCTCGAGGTGGCGGGGGACGCGACGATCACCGCCGTGGGCATCGGCTCGGCCGGACCGGTCGACGTGCGCACCGGCCTCACCGCCCCGCTGAACATTCCCGAATGGAAGTCCGGCTTCGCCATCGTCGCCGCGGTGCAGGAGCTTTTCCCTAGTGCCACCATCGAATTCGCCATCGACGGCGCCTGCCTGGCGCTGGCCGAGTACCACGTCGGAGCGCTGCGCGGGGTGCCGAACGGCCTGGCGCTGACGGTGTCGTCCGGGATCGGCGGCGGGATCATCGCGGACGGCCGGGTCGTCATGGGACGCACCGGCAACGCCGGGCACATCGGTCATATCGTGGTGCCGGGCTGGGACGTGCCGTGCCTGTGCGGCGGCGTCGGCTGTGTCGAGGCGGTCGCTAGCGGAATGTCCTCGGTGCGCTGGGCCGTGGGGCAGGGCTGGCGCGGCGCGACCGGTGTGCAACTGGCCGAGGACGCGCACGCCGGGGACGAGATCGCGCTCGCGGCGCTGCACCGGTCGGGCACCGCGCTCGGTCAGGCCATCGCCTCGGCCGCCGCGCTGCTCGACGTCGACCTCGTCGTCATCGGCGGCGGCTTCGCGCAATCCGGTGCGCCGCTGTGGGATCCGATGCGCGCGGCGCTGGAGCGGCACGCGCGCCTCGACTTCACCCGTGGGCTGCGCGTGGTCCCGTCCGGCATCGCCCACGGCGCCACCCTCGTCGGCGCCGGTGTGCTCGCCGCAGGGCACGCCACCGTCGCCGACACCGTCTGAAAGGATGTCCCGCATGACCTACACCCTCGTGCTGCTGCGCCACGGCGAGAGCGAATGGAATGCCCTCAACCTGTTCACCGGCTGGGTGGACGTGCACCTGACCGACAAGGGCATCGCCGAGGGCAAGCGCGCGGGGGAGCTGCTGGCCGAGCACGGCATCCTGCCCGACGTCGTCTACACCTCGCTGCTGCGCCGCGCGATCAGCACCGCCAATATCGCGCTCGACGCCGCCGACCGGCACTGGATCCCGGTGATCAGGGACTGGCGCCTCAACGAGCGCCACTACGGTGCGCTGCAGGGCAAGAACAAGGCGCAGGTCCGCGATAAGTACGGCGACGAGCAGTTCATGCTCTGGCGCCGCAGCTACGACACCCCGCCGCCGCCGATCGACCCGGACGACGAGTACAGCCAGGACGGCGATCCGCGCTACGCGGGCATCGAGGTCCCGAAGACCGAGTGCCTGCTCGACGTGGTGAAGCGCATGGTGCCGTACTGGGCGGACACCATCTCCAAGGACCTGCTGACCGGCAAGACCGTGCTGGTCGCCGCGCACGGCAACTCGCTGCGCGCCCTGGTCAAGCACCTCGACCAGATCTCCGACGAGGACATCGCCGGTCTGAACATTCCCACGGGCATCCCGCTGCGCTACGAGCTGGACGAGAACCTGCGTCCGGTCCGTCCGCGTGAGTACCTGGACCCCGAGGCGGCCGCCGCGGGCGCCGCCGCCGTCGCGAACCAGGGCGGTAAGTAACCCGCTCGTCAGAACACCGCGCCGCGTCCCTGCTGGGGCGCGGCGCGTTGTATGTGAACCTCTATTTCGGAAAAAGTACGTGTTACCTCTTGTCATTACCGACAAGTAAGTATGTACACTCGGTCGACTGACCAGCCCGAGAGGTAGATCACGCCTGATGAAGCACGTGTTGCGCGCAACCGTCGCGGCAGTTGCCGCCGCCATGCTCGTCCCCTTCCTCACGAGCGGCGCCTCCGCCGCGCCGACTCCCACCGGCCCCGACGGCGGCGCCGCGGGCGCGGCCTGGGCGGCGACCCAGGACGGTCCACAGCAGTACCCGAACATCAACATCCAATGGGACGTCCCCATCACGGTGAGTGACGGCACCGTCCTGAAGGGCAATGTCTACCGCCCCGCGGACGCGTCGGGCAGGCCGATCGATACGCCGACGCCGACCGTCGTCAACCTCACGCCGTACACCAAACTGGTGTCGAACCTGGCCGATCAAGCGCAGTCCATCCCCGGCCTGTCCGACGCGCTGCTCGGCCTGTTCCGCGAGATCGATATGAGCGGCACCCCGCTGTCCGGCGTCACGGACCTGACCAAGGCCTTCGGCGGCGGCGAGCTGCGTAACTTCACCGTCGACCGCCAGCTCATCAAGAGCGGCTACGCGCAGGTGGTCGTCGACGTGCGCGGCACCGGCTTTTCCCAAGGCACCTGGGACATGCTGCGCCAGCGCGAGCAGCAGGACACCGTCGAGGTGATCGACTGGGCCGCCCGCCAGCCGTGGTCCGACGGCCGCATCGGCATGAACGGCATTTCCTACTCCGGCATCAACCAGGTGCAGGCCGCCGAGAAGCGTCCCGCCGCGCTGAAGGCGATCTTCCCGGTGGTGCCCGGTAGCGACCTGATGAACGACGTGCTCGCCCCCGGCGGCGGCTTCGGCTTCAACTTCATCCCGCTCTGGCTCACCGCCATCAACGGGCTGAAGCTGGTGCCGGATCTGGCCTCGGTGCTCAACGGGCAGTTCGACACGCAGTGGCTGGCCGATCGCGTGCGAGATCCGTTGACGTTCATGGACGTTCTGCTCAACGTCTACACCACCGCGCGCATCGACGACCTCGACCCGCGCGCCAAGGAGCTGCTCACCGGCTCCTCCCGCCCGCGCGAGGGCTGGCTGAGCGATCCGTCCAAGATCCAGGTGCCGACCTTCGTCACCGGCGGCTGGCACGACCTGTTCACCTACTCGGAATCGAAGATTTACAACGAGATTCCGCTGCCCGCCGGCCAGAAGCAGCTGCTGATGGGCAACACCTACCACCTCAACTCCGGCAACGAGTACGCCAAGCCTGGCCTGCCGCCGCGGCTGGACGTGCTGCAGCGCGCGTGGTTCGACAAGTGGCTCAAGGGCATCGACAACGGCATCGACGGCTACGGCCCGATCACGTTGCGGCAGCAGGGCGGTGGCTGGATCACCACCGACTCGTTCGCCGCGCCGGGCGAGAACGCGGGCGCGCAGGCGGCCGAGCACCGGCGGATGTACCTGTCCGCCAACCGGAGTGGCACCGCGAACAGCGTCTACGACGGATCGCTCACCGCGGCCGCCAACGGCGACACCGCCCGGCTCACCATCGCCCCCGGCCTGACCAGCCTGTGCTCCAACGACGCGGCGCAGGGCACCGCGGGCGTGCTGTCGATCATCGACGGCTGCGCGAAGGACTCGCGGATCGAGGAGACGAACGGGCTGACCTTCACCAGCGCGCCGGTCGCCGAGCCGACCACCATCTCGGGCCGGATCGCGGTGCGGCTCAACACCGTTCAGGACGCCGCGGACGGCTACTGGGTGACCACCGTCAACGACGTCGCGCCGGACGGGCAGTCCACCGTGCTGTCCTCCGGTCAGCTGATGGCCTCGCTGCGCGAGATCGACGACGCCAACAGCAGCAGGTCCGCCAACGGCGACTACACCGACCCGCGGCCGTTCACCTCGCTGGATCACCGGCAGCCGACGGTGCCGGGGGAGGCGACGACCCTGGACATCACCCTGCCCGCCACCGAGGCGATCCTGCAGCCGGGCCACCGCCTGCGCGTGGACGTCTACGCGGGCAACTTCCCTAAGGGCCTGCCGATTCTGCCGATGTTGCTGGACACCGGTTTGAAGGCGCAGCACGTGCAGCTCGACCCGGATCGGCCGAGCTTCGTGAACGTGCCGGTGCGCGGCAATCCCGGTTGGTGATTCCGGCGTAGAACCCGCGAAGGGCGTCTTCGTTTCGAGTTCCTCGAGCGAAGGCACCCTTCGTGTTTCGGCACATCGCCCAGTCGCCGGGCGATCGCTTGTGACACTGCACGATAATTCGCTGATCTGCGGCGAAGCGCGGACAGCCGCCGTTTCCCTCCCTACGGTTAGAGAGCATTTGTTTCCCGAAGAGAGTGGATCCAATGAGGTATGCGCTCCGGACCGCAGCGTTGTTCGTCGCGGCGGTGGCCCTGGCCCCCTTCCTTTCACCCTCGGCCGCCGCGTCCCCGGCCGGGCCGGACGGCGGCGCGGCCGGTGCGGCGTGGGCCGCCACCGAGGACGGCCCGCAGCAGTATCCGAACGTCTTCATCGAGTGGGACGTGCCGATCACCATGAGCGACGGCACCGTCCTCAAGGGCAACGTCTATCACCCGGCCGACGCGGCGGGACAACCGATCTCGACGCCGACGCCGACCATCGTCAACCTGACGCCCTACACGAAACTGGGCTCGATGATCGCCGACAGCATGATCTCGATTCCCTGGCTGTCGGACGCGGTGCTGCAGGTCGCGCGCGACGTCGACCTCTCGGGTACGCCGTTCTCCGGCATCACCGATCTCACCAGGGCGCTCGGCGGCGGCCTGCTGCGCAATTTCACCGTGGACCGTCAGCTGATCAAGAGCGGGTACACCCAGGTCGTCGTCGATGTCCGGGGAACCGGCTTCTCCCAGGGTGATTGGGACCTGCTGCGCTATCGCGAGCAGCAGGACACCGTCGAGGTGATCGACTGGACGGCGCGGCAGCCGTGGTCCACCGGGGACATCGGCATGAACGGCGTCTCCTACTCGGGGCTGAACCAACTGCAGGTCGCCGCCAAGAACCCGCCCGCGTTGAAGGCGATCTTCCCGGTGGTGCCGAGCCGGAATCCGTTCCGCGACTTGGTCGCTCCGGGCGGCGCGATCGGCGTCACCTTCATGCCCGCCTGGCTGCTCGCGGTCAACGGCGCCAAGCTGGTGCCCGATCTCGCGTCGGCGGCTCGCGGGCAGTTCGACATGCGGTGGCTGATGGATCGGCTCGCCGATCCGTTCACCTTCCTCGACGCGCTGCTGAACGTGCTGGTCACCCCGCAGATCGATCAGCTCGACCCCAAGGTGCAGGCGCTGCTGCAGGCCGACAGTCCGTTCCGGCAGTCGTGGGAGACCGATCCGACCCGAATCACCCTGCCTACCTTCGTGACCGGCGGCTGGCACGACGTGTTCGTCAACTCGCAGGCCGACGTGTATCAGCGAATTCCGTTGCCGCCCGGCAAGAAACAGCTGTTCATGGGCGGCGGCTACCACATCAGCAACGGCAACGAGTCCGGCCGCCCCGGCCTGCCGCCGCGGATGGACGTGCTGCAGCGCGCCTGGTTCGACAAGTGGCTCAAGGGAATCGACAACGGCATCGACGAGTACGGCCCGGTGACGCTGCGTCAGCAGGGCGGCGGCTGGATCACCTCGCCCTCCTTCCCGCAGCCCGGCGTCGAGTATCGGCGGATGTACCTGTCCGCCGCGCCGAGCGGGACCGCGACCAGCGTGCACGACGGTTCGCTGTTCGGCGCGCCGAGCCCCAGCCTCGACACGCTCACCGTCGCACCGGGTTTGACCGGGGTGTGCTCGCGCGACCTGGCGCAGGAGTCCGCGGGCGCGACGTCGATCATCGACGGGTGCAGCAAGGACTCCCGGATCCAGGAGCTCGGCGGGCTGACCTTCACCAGCGCGCCGGTCGCCGAGCCGACCACCGTCTCCGGCCCGATCGCGGTCCGGCTCAACACCGTGCACGACGCGACCGACGGCTACTGGACCGTCACGGTGAACGACGTCGCCCCCGACGGGCAGTCGTCGGTGCTGTCCTCCGGTCAGCTGGTCTCCTCGCTGCGCGCCATCGATGAGGGACGCAGTACCCGCCTGTCCAACGGCGACTACACCGACCCGGTGCCGGACCTGTCGCTCGACAGCAGGCAGCCCGTCGTGCCGGGAGAGCCTACGGCCCTGGACATTTCGGTGCCGGGCATCGAGGCGGTGTTGCAACCGGGCCACCGGCTGCGCGTCGACGTGTACGCCGGGAACTTTCCCAGAGGTTTGCCGCCGATGCCGCTGCTCGTCGAGAGCGGCCTGCGCCCGCAGCGGCTACTGCTCGACCAGAACCAGCCAAGTTTCGTGAATCTTCCGGTGCGCGGTAACCCGGGCTGGTAAACCGTAACCCGGTCTGAGCGTGCACTTATCGCGCATCAAAGCTCGAACTCGCGGGGTATGAGCGAATAGTGCACGCTCAGGCCGGGCGCCCGAATCAGTCCACCACCGCGAACGCGTGCTCGAGTGGCGGGAAAATCGCTCGGGCATCTTGCCCAGCGAACCACAGCCCCACGGTGAACACCGACACCGCCTCCAGATACCTCGCCCGGTGCAGCCCGCCGGCCGGAATCGGTTGCAGCTTCAGGTCTTCGGTCAGCGTCGCGACCCGGCGCAGTGCATCCGGGTCGTCACCGCAGAGCGGCACGGCGAGCCTGCGTCCTTCGAACACGCGGGTGTCCGACTCCCACACCTCGGCGGCGCAGACATTGAACGCCTTCACCACGTGCGCCCCCGGCGCCGCCGCCGCGATGCGCTCGGCCACAGCGTCTTCGGCGAGCACGAACGCCGTCGCGCCCTCGGGTGCGGCGGTGTCCGGCGCGAAGGCGTTGGTGCAGTCGATGACGGTCCGTCCGGCGAGCAGCGCGCCGACCGAGCCCAGCACCTCCGCCAGTGCGCCGACCGGGAGCGCGAGCAGCACCGCGTCCCCGAAACCGGCGGCCTCGCCGATGCTCCCGGCCCGCGCC
>NZ_BAGH01000381.1 GCF_000308715.1 Nocardia tenerifensis NBRC 101015 | reverse complement strand
TCCTTGGTGGTATGCAGCGGGTAGCGCGCGGAGTAATCAAGTCGACGGGCCATGTGTCCAGAGATTACTGGGTGGGATCGCCACATCGTCGCTCGGCGGTGCGGTGCACAAAAAGTATGAGCGGGAAGTGTGCTGCCGCAACAACTTCCCGCTCGGTGAACGCGGGCTCAGTGCGTGGCGAGCCAGGTGTTGGTGAACTCTTCCTCGTTCTTCAGCACCTCGGTCAGGTGCTCCGCGATGGCCGACTCGATCTTGCCGCCGAACAGCGGGATCTTGACCTCGATGGTGCCCTTGGCGGCGGCGGTGGCGCCCGCGCCCTCGTCGGTCAGCGTGATGGTGCCGCGCACCTGGGCGGGGGCGCCCTCGACGGTCGCCTCGAAGGTGGCCGAGTCGCCGTCCCACGCCTCGACGCGCGGGATGATCAGGTCGCCGGGGCGCACCGCGGTGATCGCGGCGGGCAGCAGCTCGGCGGCGATGGACTGCACCAGCTGGATCCGGATCCGGGCGCCGTCGACGGTCACCGACTCGAGCCGGGCGTTCGGGCCGCCGACCTCGGCCACGCGGTCCTTCCAGTACTGGTCGTTCGCGAACGCCGCGCGCACGGCGGCAGCGGGATGCGAGTAGCGGGCCGTGTACGCCAGCGGTGTAGCCATGGTCGGACACGCTACCGTCTGGCTGTGCGAACTTCACGTGTGGTGCCGTCGGATGTGCTGGCCGCCACCGGCGCCCGGATCCGCGACTCGGTGCCGCTGGCGGAACTGACCACGCTGCGGGTCGGCGGCCCGGCGACGGTCGCCGAGTGCGTCACCACCGAATCGCTGGTGGCCACGGTGCGCGCGCTCGACGCCGCGGACATTCCGGTGTTGGTCGTCGCGGGCGGCTCCAACCTGCTGATCGGCGACGACGGTTTCGACGGCGTGGTGGTGCGGGTGGCGACCGAGGGCGTCGAGCTGAGCGCGGACGGTGTGCTGGCCGAGGCAGGCGCGAACTGGGACGCGGTCGTCGCGGCGACGGTCGCCGCGGGGCTCGGCGGCCTCGAATGCCTCTCCGGCATCCCGGGTTCCGCGGGCGCGACGCCGGTGCAGAATGTCGGCGCGTACGGCGCGGAGGTGGCGAGCCTGCTGCGCCGGGTCCGGCTGCTCGATCGCCGCGACGGCGCGATCCGCTGGGTCGAGCCCGCCGAACTCGGCTTCGGCTACCGCACCAGCGTGCTCAAGCACCGCGACGACGCCCTCGTGCTCGCCGTCGATTTCGCCCTCGACCCGACCGGTGCCAGCGCTCCGCTGCGCTACGGCGAGCTCGCGACCACCCTCGGCGCGGCCGACGGCGAGTCCCGCCCGGCGGCCGAGGTGCGCGACGCCGTGCTGCGCCTGCGCGCGGGCAAGGGCATGGTCCTCGACCCGGCCGACCACGACACCTGGAGCGCCGGGTCGTTCTTCACCAATCCGGTGGTGCCCGAGGACCGCGTGGCCGAGGTGCGCGCCGCGATCCGCGCGCATGTGGGTGAAGTCACGGTGCCGACCTATCCGGCGCCCGACGGGGTCAAGTTCTCCGCGGGCTGGCTCATCGAGCGGGCCGGGTTCGTCAAGGGCTTCCCCGGCCCGGACGCCCCGGCCCGGCTGTCCACGAAACACACTCTCGCGCTGACCAATCGGGGCGGCGCGAGCGCGGCGGACTTGGTGGCTCTGGCCAGGACGGTGCGCGACGGCGTGGCCGCGCGCTTCGGTGTCCGGCTGGAGCCCGAACCCGTCCCGGTCGGCGTCGCGCTGTAGCCCGGTGAAACGGACGCCACACCTTTCGCTAGCCGACCGAACGAATTTGCCCGCGTAAATTCGATGCAGTGAGCAACCGTCCAGGGATCCGCAGACCGGTCGCCGTCGTCTCGGCCGTGCTGCTCGTCGTGGTCGCCTTGGTGGCAGGCTGCGGCAACGGCAACGGCGGCGACACCGGCACACCTCGTGACTCCGGCCCCGTCGCCAAGGTCACCTTCACGCCCGCGAACGCCGCCGAGAAGGTCAACCCGGCCGCGCCCGTGTCGGTCACCGTCGCCGACGGCGCCATCGACCAGGTGGCGCTGACCAACGCCAACGGCAAGCAGGTCGCCGGCGAGCTGAGTCCGGACAAGCGCAGCTACAAGACCACCGAGGCGCTCGGCTACGGCGCCACCTACACCTGGTCGGGCACCGCCGTCGGCACCGATCGCAAGCCCGTCCCGATCGAGGGCAAGTTCAGCACGCTCGCGCCCAAGAACACCGTCCCGGCGACCCTGAACATCGCCGACAACCAGGAGGTCGGCATCGCCGCGCCGATCATCCTGCAGTTCAAGGCCTCCGTGCAGAACAAGGCGGAGGTGGAGAAGGCGCTCAGCGTCACCACCGACCCGCCCACCGAGGGCGCGTGGGCGTGGTTCCCCGACGACAACGGCTCCCGCGTGCACTGGCGGCCGAAGAACTACTGGGCGCCGGGCACCGCGGTGCACGTCTCGGCCAAGCTCTACGGCCTCGATCTCGGCGGCGGCAACTACGGATACTCCGATCTGACAACGGATTTCCGCATCGGCCGCAGCCAGATCGTCAAGGCCAACGCGCCGAGCCACCGCATGCAGGTGGTCCGCGACGGCGGCACCGTGTTCGACTTCGCGGTCAGCTACGGCGAGGGCAACGAGCCGCGCAACGTGACCCGCTCCGGGCTGCACGTGGTGACCGAGAAGTACGAAGACTTCATGATGTCGAATCCGCCGTACTACACCAACGTTCGCGAGCGCTGGGCCGTGCGCATCTCCAACAACGGCGAATTCATCCACGCCAACCCGGAATCCCTGTCCGCCCAGGGCTCTTCGAACGTGACCAACGGCTGCATCAACCTCTCGCCCGCCGATGCGCAGGCGTACTTCCCGACCGCGCTCTACGGCGATCCGGTGGAGGTCACCGGCACCTCCATCCCGCTCTCCGCCGCGGACGGCGACCTCTACGACTGGACCATCGACTGGGCCACCTGGAAGACCATGTCGGCCGCGGACGGCTCGACCTCGGTCGTCTCCGCGACCCCGGTCGCCCCTGCCCCGCCCCGTTAGCTCCGTGTCGAAGTCCCATCCGCCGCCTCCGGTGGATGCATCCGGCCGGACCTCGACACAGCGCCTACGCTCGTTCTCGGCAAGGGTCGTGGTTCGGAGGGTGATGTGGTGAGCGGTCGCGCGGCGGTGCTCGGTCCGGGTGGGGTCGTCGGCACGGCCTGGTCGCTCGGCGTCGCGGAAGGCCTGCGCCGCAACGACATCGAGCTGGGCGAGGCGGATCTGCTCGTCGGCACCTCGGCGGGCGCCATCGCCGCGGTGGGACTGACCGACGGCCGGGATTTGAATGCCTATGCCGAGCATCCGGCGTCCGGCGCCGCACCGATCGTGGATCCCGCGGTGACGGCGGCGGTTTTCGAGGTGCTGCGCGGCGCGGGCGCCGATCCCGCCTCCGCGCTGCGCCGCGTCGGCAAGCTGGCGTCGAACGCGCGGACCAGCCCGGAACAGGTGCACGTCGATCGCATGCGCGCCCTGGTCGCCGCGCGGGACTGGCCGCATCCGAACCTGCTCATTCCGACGGTCGACGTGGACTCCGGCGAGCCCAAGGTGTGGCGCGGCGCCGACGGCGTGCCCGCGTACCTGGCGGTCGCGGCGAGCACCGCGATGCCGGGCACGGCCGCGCCGGTCACGATCGGCGCGCGCCGCTACATGGACGGCGCGCTGCGCAACGGCTCGAATGCCGATCTGGCCGAGGGCAGCTCGGCGCTCGTCCTCATCGAGCCGCTCGCGCACGTCTTCCCGAGGACGACGTCCTCGGTGTCCCGAATCGCCAGGATCGCGCCGGACGTGACCACCATCGACATCTTCGGCCCCGACCTGGCCGACCGCTCGAACTGGCCCGCCGCATTCGCCGCCGGCCTGCGGCAGGGCGCGGCCGCTGCGAGCGAGGTCCGCTCGGTCTGGTCGCGCTAGCGCCGCTGCGACGTGTCGAGGTCGGGGTCGTTCTCGACCGCTTGGTCGGCGGCCTGCTGGGCTCGCACAGCCTCGTGCCGCTCGGCGAGCAGGTCGCGGATCTCGATGAGCAGCTCGGTTTCGGTCGGCTCGGCCGCCTTGGTGGTGCCGAAGCGGTTCTTGATCGTCTTCATCGGCACCATCAGCACGAAGTAGAGCACGGCCGCCACCACGAAGAAGTTGATGCACGCGGTGATGATCGGTCCGATCTCGATGAAGGTCGCGGGTTTGCTGGCGATCAGCTGAACACCGAGCCCGAGTTCGTTCTGATTGCCGAAGACCGCGAGCAGCGGGTTCACCAGGCCCTTGGTCACCGAGGTGACGACCGCGGTGAACGCCGTGCCCATCACCACGGCGACCGCGAGGTCGATGACGTTTCCTCGCAGCAGGAACTCTTTGAAGCCCTTGAACATGAGTCGAGCAACTCCGATCTGAGGTAGACGACGTCAAAGCCTCAGATGCTAACGGCAGAACTCGACCGGCGAAGGGTTGGCAACCTTACCGCTAACCTTTGCTCGCGGATTGGTAATGCATACCAGCTATCAGACTTCGCGGCGGGCGAAGCGCCCCGCGTCGGCCTGGTCGCGGGGCTTGACGATGATCTGATCGAGGTTCACGTGCGACGGCCGCGACGCGACGAAGCCGATGATCTCCGCGATGTCCTGCGCGACCAGCGGATCGATGCCCTGGTAGACCTTGGCGGCGCGCTCCTCGTCGCCGTCGAAGCGAACCAGCGAGAACTCGGTTTCCACTGCGCCGGGCGCGATCTCGGTCAGCCGAACGGGCTGGCCGAGCAGCTCGCCGCGCAGGGTGCGGTGCAGCACGGCCTGCGCGTGCTTGGCCGAGGTGTAGCCCGAGCCGTTGTCGTAGGCGACGAAGGCGGCGACCGAGGTGATGGTGACGATGAGGCCGTCGCCGGAGGCGATCAGCTTGGGCAGCAAGGACTTTGTGACGCGGAGCGTGCCGAGCACGTTGGTCTCCCACATCCAGCGCCAGTCGTCGAGGTCGGCCTCGGCGACCGTGGCGAGGCCCTTGGCGCCGCCCGCGTTGTTGACCAGTACGTCGGCCCGCTCGACCGCGTCGGTGAATGCGCGCACCGAGTCGTCGGAGGTGACGTCGAGTTCCAGTGCGGTGCCGCCGATTTCGTCGGCCAGGCGCCGGAGGCGATCGAGCCTGCGTGCGCCCACGTAGACGTGGTAGCCCTGTTTCGCCAGTTCTCGTGCGGTGGCCTCGCCGATGCCGGAGCTGGCTCCGGTGACGACCGCGCTGCGCGTGCTCATGGCTGTAGATCCTAAAGCGCGGGTCGTTTGCCGCAGGGCGCTGTCGCGGGGATCACCGTTAGCCTGAGCGGTATGGCTATACGGGACGCGGTGAGCGCGGACGGGACGAACATCGTCTACCGGGTGAGCGGCCCCGCCGACGCGCGTCCGCTGGTACTGCTGCATGGCTGGGCGGCGAATCTGCGCTGCTGGGGCCGGGCGGCCGACGATCTCGCCGCGCGCTTCCGGGTGCTCGCCGTCGACCTGCGCGGCCACGGCTACTCCGACGCGCCCGCCGCGGGTTACGACGATCCGAAGAATTGGGCCGCCGACGTCGCGGCCGTGCTGGCGGCGGAGGGCGTCGAGGCCGGCGCGATCCTGCTCGGCTGGTCCTACGGCGGCATCGTGCTCAGCGACTATCTCACCGCCTACGGCACCGGCGCCCTCGCCGGCATCGTTTACACCGGCTCGCAAGCCAATATCGGCCGCGGGGTGCCGGGCGCGGCGGCGGGCCCAGCCATGCGGGAGGCGATGCCCGGCGTGTTCGAGGAGAGCGCGGGCCGGGCGGTGCGCGCGTTCGGCGCCTTCGGCAACGCCAATACCGGCGCGGGCGCGGACAAGGGCGCCGACGCGCAGCGGCTGTTCGGCACCAGCCTCGCCACCCTGCCCGCCGTGCGCAAGGCGCTGTTCTACCGGACCGTCGACAACACCGAAACCCTTCGCGCACTGGATATTCCGGTGCTCGTGCTGCACGGCGAGGACGATCCGGTCGTGCCGATCGACAACGGCCGCTACATCTACGAGGCCGCCCCGGACGCCCGCGCGTCGTTCTGGGCGGGCGCCAAGCACGGGCTGTTCATCGAGGATCGGGACCGTTTCGTCGCCGAGATCGGCGCGTTCGCCGACAGCCTGTAGCGAGTGAGCGAGTTCACTCCGGCCCTGTGATAGCTCTCACTTGGCGGCGTGAGCGTGTGGAGGGCGGGAATCCAACGTGCACTATGGATAGCGTGAGTCAACGCCCGGACCTACGGCCGAACCGTGTCGCCGTGCTGTCGGTGCACACCTCACCACTGGCCCAGCCGGGAACGGGCGACGCGGGCGGGATGAACGTCTACGTCCTGCAGACCGCCCTCCAACTGGCCCGGCGCGGCACCGAGGTCGAGATCTTCACCCGTGCCACCGCCTCCAATCTGCCGCCCGTGCAAGAAGCGGCCCCCGGTGTGCTCGTGCGCAACGTGGTCGCGGGCCCTTTCGAGGGGCTCGACAAGCACGATTTACCCACTCAGCTTTGCCCTTTCACCGCGGAGGTGCTGCGCCAGGAGGCGCGCCACCTGCCCGGCTACTACGACCTCGTGCACTCGCACTACTGGCTGTCCGGCCAGGTCGGCTGGCTGGCCAGGGACCGCTGGCGGGTGCCGCTCGTGCACACCGCGCACACGCTGGCCGCGGTGAAGAACGCCGCGCTCGCCGAGGGGGACTGTCCGGAGCCGCTGACCCGCGAGATCGGCGAGAAGCAGGTGATCGGCGAGGCGGATCGGCTCGTCGCCAACACCGAGGACGAGGCTCGTCAGCTCGTCGAGCTCTACGGCGCCGAGCCCGAGCGCATCGACGTGGTGCCGCCCGGCGCGGACCTGGCCCGGTATCGGCCCGGCGACAAGGCGGCCGCCCGCGCGGCGCTCGGCCTGGCCGCGGACGAACAGGTCGTCGCGTTCGTCGGACGGATCCAGCCGCTGAAGGCGCCGGACGTGCTGGTGCGCGCCGCGGCCGAGGTGCTGCGCGCCGACCCTGCCCATCGACTGCGTGTGCTGATCGTCGGCGGCCCGTCCGGCACCGGCCTCGAGCGCCCCGACGCCCTCATCGAACTCGCCGCCGCGCTCGGCATCGCCGACCGCGTCACCTTCCTGCCGCCGCAGCCCCCGGACCGGCTGGTGCTGGTCTACCGCGCCGCCGACCTGGTCGCGGTGCCGAGCTACAACGAGTCCTTCGGCCTGGTCGCGATCGAGGCCCAGGCCAGCGGCACCCCGGTGCTCGCCGCCGACGTCGGCGGCCTCGGCACCGCGGTCCGGCACGGCGAGACCGGCCTGCTCGTGCCCGGCCATCGGACGCCGGACTGGGCGGGCGCGCTCGGTTATCTCCTGGACGACGCCGAGCGCCTACGCCGGATGAGCGGGCGCGCGGTCGAGCACGCGGCCAAATTCTCCTGGGAGCACACCGCCGACGGACTGCTCGCCAGCTACTCCGCCGCACTCGCCGATTTCCGCGCCGAGCGCGCCGGGCTCGGCGCCGGCCGCATCGCCCCGGGCGGCGCGCCGCCGCGTGCCGACG
>NZ_BAGH01000382.1 GCF_000308715.1 Nocardia tenerifensis NBRC 101015 | reverse complement strand
TTGCCCGCGCTCATCACCTCGCGGTAGCGGAAGTTCTTGCCGTACACCCAGCCGAGCAGGCCGTTGGTCCGGCGCACGATCTTGGTGTTGTGCGCCGCCATGACGAACGTGCTCACCCAGCCGTCCAGGCTCGGGTCGATGGCGCTCGCGCGCGAGAGCGTCTGATCCGACTGGCGGCCGACGTCGGGGTCCATCGACTTGTCCGGGCTCAGCGAGTACGGGTGCGAGAGCACCGAGCCCTTCTTCGGGTCGGCGGCGATCGCCTCCATCATCGCCCGAGCCGAGTCGACCGTGCCGCCGCTGACGCCGCCCTTGAGCGAGGCGATCAGCGTGGTGTCCTCGAGTTCACCCGTGTTGTCCGCCAGCGAGCGCTTGTACAGCTGGTACACGCTCAGATCCGACGGAATCGAGTCGTAACCCGCGGAATTCACGATCTTCGCCCCCGTCGCGACGGCCTGGTCGTGGTACCGGTCGATCGCGTCGCGGATGAACAGCGGCTCGCCGGTGAGATCGGCGTAGTGCGTTCCGGCCTTGGCGCACGCGCCGACCAGCGGCAGCCCATAGCGCAGGTACGGGCCGACCGTGGTGACCACGACCTTGGTCCGCGCCGCCAACGCGGCGAGCGCGGCCTCGTCGGTGGAGTCGGCGACCACCAGACCCCAGTCCGCGGCGGCCGGGCCCAGCTCGGTGCGAACCTTGGTGAGCTTGTCCAGCGAGCGCCCGGCCAGCGCGATGCGCGCGGACTCCGGCGCGGCGGTGAGCAGGTACTCCGCGGTGAGCTTGCCTACGAAACCCGTTGCGCCGAAAAGGATGAGGTCGAATTCGCGATTGTCTGCCATGGTCTTCCGTTTCTGCGGTTACGCATCGGTGCTCGGCTTGGACGCCTTCTTGGCCCTGGTGCGCGGCTTTTTCGGCGCGACGGGCGGATGCTCGGCCAGCCACTCGTGGTGCTGCTTGCCGAGCGCGGTGACGGGCGGCTCGTCGTAGAGCCACTCCCGGGAGATCTGGTGCCAGTTGGCGGTGCAGCCCAGCTGACCGAGCATGCCGAAAGTGAGAAAGTCGGCGCGGCGGGAGAACAGATGCTCCGGCGGCAGGTTCTGCTGCTTCATCCCGGCGAACTCGCTGGCCCTCGGGTCCACCGCGAGCAGGAACGCGCCGCTGGCCAGCTCCGGGGTGATCGTCAATTCCTCGTCGATCAAACACCATTCGGACGCGGCGAGCACGTACTCCAGGCACTCCTCGGCGCCGATCTCGTCCGGTGAGTCGATCACGCCGCGCTGAATCATCAACTGCCGCAGGTCCTCGGCCCGGTCCTCGGCGGCCGCGCGCAGGCAGGTCAGCTCGAACTGGACGTGCTCGGAGTCCATCCGATTGAACAGACCGAAGTCGAGGAAGCCGACCTTGCCGTCCTCGGCGAGCAGCACATTGCCCGGGTGCGGGTCGCCGCAGAACTCGTTGAAGGTGAACAGCGAACCGACGTAGAAGCGGTAGATGATCTCGCCGATGCGGTCGCGCTCGGCGTCGGGCAGCTGCCGTATCTCGTCGAAGCCCTTGCCCGCCACGTACTCGCTGACCAGCACGCGGGTCGTGCTGAGCTCGGGCAGCGAGCGGGGCACCACGATGAACGGATGCCCGGCGTAGAGCTCGGCGATCTGCAGTTGCGTGTTGGCCTCGGCCTGGTAGTCGAGCTCGCTCTCCATATTGAGCCGCAGCTCGTCGAGCACGGCGGGGGTCACCCATGGCATGGCCGACTGCAAAACCCGGCGGAACATGGCCAGGTTCTTCAGGTCCGCGCGCACCGCGGCGTCGATGCCCGGGTACTGCACCTTGACCGCGACCCGCCGGCCGTCGCGCAGCGTGCCCCGATAGACCTGACCGATGGACGCGGCCGCGATCGGCTCCTGCTCGAACTCGGCGAAGATCGCGTCGAGGGGCTGACCGAAATCGTCCTCGATCACCTGCCGCATCGACTCGAACGACACCGACGGCGCCGCGTTGCGCAGCACCGCCAGCCGCTTCTGGAAGCGTTCGCGATGCGACTCCGGCACCAGGTCGAGATCGAGCACGGACATCATCTGCCCGAGCTTCATGGCCACGCCCTTCATGGTGCCGAGCACCATGACCACCTGCTCGGTGGTGCGAATCATGGACTCCTCGGCCATCTTCGCCCGTACCGCCTCGGATCTACCCCGCATCGACAGCCGCGCGCGTTGCGTGCGGATCACCGAGCTGGCTGCGACGGCACCGAGCTTGGTGCCACGAGCAAGCCGAGAGGTCGGTACTTGCTTCGCCATCGAGGTACCTCCATTGGTGCCAGTGCGCGGGGCGGTGACGCGGCCCACCGGGCGCACCGCTCGGCTTCAGAGTAGCCGCCGCGGCGGCAATGTCGAGCCCCTCGTCACACTTTTGCTAGCACCCCAGCTAGCACCCGGCGAGTCGGCCGATCGGTCAGTTCGCCGAGTTCGCGCCGGGTGTCGGCAGCACATGCGGCTGGGCGTTGAACACCTCGCGGGACCCGTTTGCACGCGCCATCCCGTCGATCGCGCTCCAGGCCATCATGGTCAGGTAGTCGATCACTTCCTCGCGCGACATGGTCTTGTTGGTGGTCCACCAGTGCGTCGCGAGTTGGATGCCGCCGACCAGGACGTAGGACCAGAGCATCGCGCCGTCGGTCTGGATGCCCTTCTCCGTCGCGCGATCGACGATGACCGCGGCGACCACCTCGGCGAAGAGCTTCTCGAACTCCGCGAGCGAGGATTGGTCGGCGGAGCCGTTGCCCATGATGAAGCGGTAGACCTCGGGGTCCTCGTCGACCGTGCCGACGTACTCGGCCAGCGCCGAGCGGACGAGCTGGTACTCGTCGGCGTCCAGGCTGATCGCGTTGTAAACGCGCGGCATCAGCGTGGTCTCGATGAACCGCTGCATGGTCGCGTGGACCAGGTCGTTCTTGTCGGAGAAGTACCGGTACAGGACGGTTTTGGAGACGCCGATCTCGGCGGCGATCTCGTCCATCCCGGCATTGGAGCCGCGTGCTCGAACAGCGGCAAGAGTGCCGTCGACGAGTTCCTCGCGGCGGTCGATCTTGTGCTGGCGCCAACGGCGTTTGCGGCCATCCTGTCGGCCGGTGCGCACCGCCGCCGGTCGGTCGGCGAGCTCGCCGACGTCGACAAGGTCATCGGTGGACAGTGTGGGCTCCCTTGTTGGTCGGTTCCTCCTCGGACCTTCAGCTTAGGTCCCGGTCGCTGGTGATATGCGCGTTTGGGTCGGGATGCGACAGGTCGCACATCTTCCGCGCCTTCGGCGGGCCCGCCGCGCGGCACAGCAGAATGGAGGCATGGAGAAAGCTCCCGGCAACATCGCGGTCCTGGAAACGCCCGCCGCGGCCGCGCCCACCAGCTTCGCCGCCGTCCTCGACGAGGAGAGCAAGCGCCGCGACCTGTGGCGGATGAAGGCGCTGGCCACCGGGCTGCTCGCGGTGGCGACGGCGATCTATCTGTTCTGTCGCTGGCTGGAGTCGCGCGGCAGCGGCGGCGGCTGGGTGGACTACGTGCGCGCGGCGTCGGAGGCAGGCATGGTCGGCGCGCTGGCCGACTGGTTCGCGGTCACCGCGCTGTTCCGGCACCCGCTCGGCCTGCCCATTCCGCACACCGCGATCATCCGCAAGAAGAAGGACCAGCTCGGCGAGAGTCTCGGCTCCTTCGTGGGCACCAATTTCCTTGCCCCGGAGGTGGTTTCGGCGAAGGTGACCTCGGCGCAGGTCTCCTGGCGAGTCGGGCGGTGGATGGCCGACCCGGGGCACGCGGCCAGGGTGGCCGAGGAGAGCTCGACGCTGCTGCGCGCGGTGGTCGGGGTGCTGCGCGACGAGGACGTCGAGCAGATCATCGACCAGACGATCGTCAAACGGATCGCCGAGCCGCTCTGGGGTCCGCCGATCGGCCGGGTGCTCTCGGAACTGCTCGCCGACAACCGTCAGCTGGTGCTGCTGGACCTGCTCGCCGAGCGCGCGCACCAGTGGGCGCTGGGTTCGCAGGAGACGATCGATCGAATCGTCCTGCGCGACGCGCCGCAGTGGGCCCCGAAGTTCGTCAATATCCTGCTCTCCGAACGGATCTACCGGGAACTCGTCGAGTTCACCTGGAAGGTCCGGTCCAATCCCGAGCACGAGGTGCGCCTCGCGGCGAATCGTTTCCTCGAGGAGTTCGCCGACGATCTCCAGCACGACGACGCCATGATCAAGAAGGCCGAGCGGATAAAGGCGCAGATCATGGGCCGCGAGGAGATCACCGGCATGGCCGAGGCGACCTGGCGCGCGGCCAAGCGTTTGATCCTGGAATCCGCCGACGATCCGAACAGCACGTTGCGGCGTAAAGTCGGCGAGAATGTGCAGCAACTGGGCGAGCGGCTGCGCGACGACGCCGATATGCGCGCGAAGGTGGACGGCTGGATCGACCGGGGCGCAAGGTATCTCGTCGGGAATTACGCGGGGGAGATCAGCACTCTGGTCACCGATACGGTTGCCAGGTGGGATGCGGACGAGGCGAGCAAGAAGATCGAATTGCAGGTCGGGCGTGATCTGCAATTCATCCGCATCAACGGAACGGTCGTGGGTTCGCTTGCGGGCCTGGCCATTTACACCGTTTCGCACCTCATGTTCGGTGGCTGAGCCGTAGCGCGCCGGATGTTTGCCCATAGAGTGCTAACAGACTGCTTGCAATAGTTAGCACCCTGCCCTAGAATCGAACACGTACAACCGCCAGAAGGTGAGTGATGGCAGACCAGCCCGAGGTTTCCGCCGAGTACACCGACAGTTCGGCCGAGCAATCGACCGGCGTGGGAGAAAAAGCGGCCCGTGTGGTGAACGCGGCGCACGACATCGGCGGCTTCATCAGGGCGCAGCGGGAGGCCGCGCAAGTCTCGTTGCGTCAGCTCGCCACCCTTGCGGGAGTGAGCAATCCGTACCTCAGCCAGATCGAGCGCGGATTGCGCAATCCATCCGCCGAGGTACTCGCGCAGATCGCCAAGGCACTGCGGGTGTCGTCGGAGGTGTTGTACGTCCGGGCCGGCTATCTCGAACAGCGGCCACACAGCCCGGTCCGGGACGCCCTGCTCGCCGATACGTCGATCAGCGAACGGCAGAAGCAGGTGCTGCTCGAGATCTACGAATCGTTTCGCCGGGAAAACGGAGGGAACGAGCCGGGGGGACATGGGGACAGCGTCGTTCCGCGCACACCAACACAGACTCCGCCACGCCAGGAGAACGAAATACCATGACCGACAAGACCAATCCGACCGTGACCAAGCCGCTGCTCGCCACCGTGGGCGCGGGCGACGCGATCTACGCCGCCGTCACCGACGTCGTCACGCAGGTACGTGAGCGCGCCGCCTCGACCGACGTCTCCGCCCGGGTCGAGGAGGCCCGCGAGCGCTTCGCCCACGTGCCCGCCGACGTGCAGGCCCAGTTCGAGACGCTGCGCGAGCGGCTGGCCGGACTGCCCTCGGAGCTGCCGGAGGATCTCGCCGAGCTGCGCGAGAAGTTCACCTCCGAGGAGCTGCGCGCGCTGGCCGACAAGTACTACCGCCAGGTGCTCGACATCTACGCCGATCTCGCCGTGCGCGGCGAGGAGACGGTGGAGCGGCTGCGCGCCAACCACCTGGTCGAGGAGCGGATCGAGCGCGTCGAGTCGCTGTACAAGGACGCCGCGACCCGCGCCGAGGACGTGCTGGATCGGGTGAACGGCCTGCTCGGGCGTCCGGCCAAGGTCGAGGAGACGCCGGGCGAGCCGGTCGTCGACGCCGAGGTCGTCACGGTGACCACCGAGACCGCCCCCGCCGCGGACGACGTCGCGCCCGCGGCCCCGAAGGTCGCCGCGCCCGCCGCCAAGAAGGCCGCGCCCGCGAAGAAGGCGCCCGCCAAGAAGGCCGCTCCGAAGAAGGCCTGACCGACCGGTCGGAAGGCCGTCGCGAGCGTCGATTCGTGAAGGGCCGCAAGGCTATTGGAGTTCTCGTCGGCAACGCCCTCGCGCACCCTGGTGTGCGGGGGCGTTGCTCGTATGATGGGACACGTGAATATGGTGCACGGATTGACCGGGATGATCCTGCTCGTGCTGTGGCTGGCGGCACTCGGCGCGACGATCTTTGCGCTGATTCATGCCGTGCGGCAACGCCCGGACGCGTTCACCGCGGTGGACAAGCTGACCAAGCAGATCTGGCTGGCGATCCTGGGCGTCGCGGTGGTGCTGCTGCTGCTCTCGCCTGCCGGGCTCGGGCTGCTCTCGTTCGCGGCGATCATCGCGACCGGCATCTACCTGGCCGACGTGCGACCCAAGGTGGACGAGATCCAGCGCGGTCCGCGCTGGTAGAACCGCCGAGTCGGCGCGGCGCCGCTGTCCGGTTCCGGTCCTCGGCGAGCGAACACTCGATAACTTTCGAGTGCTAGCACTAGCTAGCAGCGCGTATCGGAGTTACTGTATCGTGCAGTAACACAAAGGAGTGTCCGATGCGTGCCAAGCTGCCGACCGAGCTGGCGAACATCCCGGAGCTGATTCGCGGGATGCTCGACGCACACCGCGCGAACCTGCGGACCCGCACCTACGCGACCGCGGCGTTCAACCCGCCCGCCCCCGCTCCCGTGGTGATCCCGGTGACCGCCCGCGACGGCGCCCGGCTCCGCGTCCACGCCTACGGACCCGCCGACCGGCCCGTCATCGTGCTCGTGCACGGCTGGACCTGCTGCATCGAATACTGGAACCCGCAGATCAACGCCTTCGCCGGCGAGTACCGCGTGATCGCCTACGACCAGCGCGGCCACGGCGAGAGCGAGCTGGGCCAGAGCCCGCTGAGCATGGATCTGCTCGCCGACGACCTGGCCGCCGTGCTCGACGCGAGCCTGCGCCCCGGCCAGCGGGCCGTCATCGTCGGCCACAGCCTCGGCGGCATGACGCTGCAGGCGTGGGCAGGCCGCTACCCCGATCGCGTCGCCAAGCAGGCGCTCGCGACGCTGCTGACCAACACCGCGGCCGATCGGCTGGTCTTCGAGACCACCGTGATCCCCCTGCTGAACCGCCCGATGCGCCTGCTGAAGCTGAAGGTTCCGCTGCCGTTCCTGTTCGGCCGCTTCGGCCTGGGCGCGCCCCTGATCTTCCCGCCCATCGCCCCCGTGCGGTGGCTGTTCGCGCGCTCGATCATGACCACCGAGGCCAGGGGCGACCTGCTCGAGTTCAGCATGGCGATCGTCCGGTCCTGCCCGGCCATGGTGCGGGCGCGGTTCGGCAGGCTGCTCGCCGACATGAACGTGGGCGAGTCCGCGCGCAACCTGGTGGTGCCGACCACGGTGATCGCCGGGAGCTTCGACGACATGACCCCGGTGGTGCACTCGCAGCGCATCGCCGAGATGCTCAGGGAGACAGGCAGTCTCGCGCGCTTCGTCGAGCTGCCCACCGGTCACCTCGGCAATGCCGAGGCGCACGAGCGGTTCAACGAGGAGCTGGCCCACGTCCTCGAGTCGGTGCGCGCCCGCGCCGAGATCGCGGGCTGACCACTCCGCTCGCTCCTGGTCGGATCAGGTGAAGACCACCGTGCGGCGGCCGTGGACGAGCACCCGGCCCTCCAGATGCCACCGCAGGCCGCGGGCCAGCACGACGCGTTCGATGTCGCGGCCCTGACGCACCATGTCCCCCACGTCGTCGGCGTGGTCGATGCGGGTGACGTCCTGTTCGATGATCGGGCCCGCGTCCAGTTCCGCCGTGACGTAGTGGCAGGTGGCGCCGATGAGCTTCACGCCGCGGGCGAACGCCTGGTGATACGGGCGCGCGCCGACGAACGAGGGCAGGAAGCTGTGGTGGATATTGATCGCCCGGCCGGCCCAGTGGGCACACAACTCGGCCGGCAGCACCTGCATGAAACGGGCGAGCACCACGGCGTCGGGGTGGTACGAGTCCACCAGCGAACGGACCTCGTCGAACGCGGGCCCGCGCTCGGCCGGATCCTTCGGGAACAGCACGTGATGAAACTTCACCCCGTGCGCCTCGGTCATCCCGGCCAGATCGGGGTGGTTGCCGATCACCGCCTCGATGGTCGCGGGCAGCTCGCCACTGGCGGCGCGCCCGAGTAGATCGTGCAGGCAGTGCCCGTCCTTGCTGACCAGCAGCACCGCCCGGCGCCGCGCGCCGGAGTCGAGCAGCTGCCACTCCGTCTCCGTGCCCAGCTCGGCGGCCACCGCGGCGAATCGCTCGCGCAGTTCCGCCAGCCCGAACGGCACTGTCGACGCCTTGATCGCCTGGCGGGTGAAGAACCAGCCGCTGTCGGCGTCGGAGTGGTAACCCGCCTCCATGATCGAGCCGCCGAACTCGGCGATGAACGAGGTGATCCGGGCGATGATGCCCGGTCGGTCGGGGCAGCCGAGCGCCAAGACGAAGCGTCGGTCGTCCTGGGCGGGTAGAGCGGAACTCATGGATACATCTTCCCAGGCCACGCCGGGCAGGCGGGCAAGAGGGAGTCCGGGTGCGCGCTCAGAGCTCGTAAAACGGCTCGGGGTAATGGAATTCGCCGGTGATGCGGGGGTCGTAGGCGCTGAGCGGACGGACCTGGAAGTGCGACACCCACGACGGGTCGTCGGGCGTGATGCCGAGGCGGGCGGCGGGGACGAAGCCGAACTGCGGGTAGTAGTCGAGGTGGCCGAGCAGGCAGACGAGGGGTTCGTCGAGGGCGTCCGCGGCGCCGAGGACCGCGTGCATGAGGGCCGAGCCGACGCCGGTGCGCTGGTGTTCGGCGACGACGCCGATGGGGCCGAGCGCCAGCACCGGGAACGGGCCGATGGCGGCCCGGGTGAGGCAGACGTGGCCGATGACCGTGCGGTACTCCACCGCGACCATGGAGAGGGTCGGGATCCAGGCCGGGTCGCTGCGCAGCCGGGCGACGAGGTCGACCTCGGGCGGATCGGCGCGGTCGCTCTCGGACTGTGCGCCGGTGCGCTCCGACGTTGCGCCGGTGGATTCGGGCGGTGTGCCGGTGGACTCGGGCGCACCGCCGGTGCGCTCGGCCGGCTCGCCGTCCGCGTCGTGCGCACCGAACGCGCTGCGATGCACGGCCGCGATCGCGGCGATGTCGTCGGCGCGTTCGCGACGGATCAGCACGGTGTCGTCTCCTCCCGAAACCAAGTAGGGGCCCAGCCGCACACGGTAATCGCCTCGACCGCCGCATCACCACCGGCGATCTTTCACCAGCTACGAGTGTGCGGGAAAGCTTGCCAGGCGCGCAACGGAATTCGCCACCGGTGTGCCAGACTCTCAGCTCATGGCAAATTCCGCGTCACCGACCAGGGCCGAAGTGGCCGCCATGATCGATCACACACTGCTGGCGCCGGGCGCGACCCCCGATGACGTCGCCGCGCTGATCCAGGAAGCCCGGGAGTTGGGCGTGCTCGCGATCTGCGTCTCTCCGTCGATGCTGCCGCTGCGCGCGCCGGGGCTCGTGGTGGCGACGGTCGCCGGATTCCCGTCCGGCAAACACCATTCGCTCGTCAAGGGCGCCGAGGCGCGGCTCGCGGTCGATCAGGGCGCGGCCGAGGTGGACATGGTCATCGACGTCGGCGCGGCGCTGGCCGGCGACTACAACGCGGTGCTCGCCGACATTCTCACGGTGCGCGAGGCGATGGGCGATCGCGCGGTGCTCAAGGTGATCATCGAGGCGGCGGCGCTGCCCGACGCGGCGATCGTCGAGGTCTGCCGGGCCGCCGAGCGTGCGGGCGCGAATTTCGTGAAGACCTCCACGGGTTTTCACCCCGCGGGCGGCGCCAGCGTGCACGCGGTCGAGTTGATGGCCGCGACCGTCGGCGGGCGGCTCGGCGTCAAGGCGAGCGGCGGCATCCGCACCGCCGAGGCCGCGGCGGAGCTGATCGCGGCGGGCGCGACGCGGCTGGGGTTGTCGAAGTCGAGCGAGGTGCTCGCGGGGTTCCCCGCCTGAACGGTTGGGCCGCAACAGCTCTCGTAGCGACGATCGAAAATTGTTGGCGGTCTGTGGGATTCGCGGCGTCGATCCGGATCAGGAGCAGGTGTTCGCGTTGCCGTCCGCGGGGGGAAGTTCGGCGCGGTCGCCCGTGAGCCGCACGGAGATGCCGTCGTCGGTGACCTTCACCTCGCTCGGCCGCATGTTGTACGGGTAGCCCTGCAGGCTCTTGGTGAACACCTCGACGATGCCCTGCACCAGGTCGGTGGGCAGGCCCACGCCGAGCAGCTGCGCCGACTGCGTCTCCACCTCGACGACGCCGCCCTTGATGACCGGCTTCACCTGCAACTGAGCCAGGCCGCCGAGCACGTCCAGGGTCAGCATGCCCGAGCTCGCGGACGAGCGGACCCCGCTCACCAGGCCGCCGAGCGTCTGCCGGATGCCGTCGTTGTTCCAGGTGACATCGGCGGACGAACTACCGATCACCCCGCCGCCACGCCCCCTGTCGGTGACCTCGACGTCGTGGAACTCCGCGTGCACCACCATGCCGGCCGCGGGGCCGAACTTGGTGTCGTCGCTGTCGACCTTCACCGTCGGCACCTTGCCGTCGATCCAGGTGATGAGCATGGGCTTGGCGCCGAAGCTCACGTCGATCTTGGAGCCCATCTCCTTCTCGAATTGCGTACTGATGCACCGTGACACGGTGTGCCTGGCGTACGCCTCACCGCCGACCACGGCCGTGACCAGCAGAACCGCCACCACGGCCAGGGCGATCAGCAGGTTCCGCCGGGTGGCCGACTTGGTTGCCGGAGGTGTCGTACTCATGCGGCCGATTCTTCCGCACGTTTCTGAGCCGTCTCTGTGGGGGCATTGAGGGCTTCGATTGTGACATGTGACACAGGAATCGAGCGTAGCCTGATGTTCATGGCTGGCGATGCGGCGGGCCGAGCACTCGGTTCCGCGGATCACGGATGGCGGGTGCTGCGCCGATTGGCCGGTCGCCACGCGGGTTTCTTCACCACCAGGCAGGTGCTGCGCACGCGGTGCGAGGCGCGGGTCCGCGTCGCGCTCGACGACGGCTCGGTGACCAGGGCCGGGGTCGGGCTGCTGCGGCTGGCCGAGTGGCCGTCGGGCCCGCTCGACGAATACGCCATGTGGGCGGCCTGGTTCGACGGCGCCGCGGCGGTCTCCCACCACAGCGC
The DNA here is from genome assembly GCF_000308715.1 of Nocardia tenerifensis NBRC 101015. Lineage (GTDB taxonomy): Bacteria > Actinomycetota > Actinomycetes > Mycobacteriales > Mycobacteriaceae > Nocardia > Nocardia tenerifensis. The sequence continues at coordinate 1,622 of NZ_BAGH01000382.1, read as the reverse complement.
GGCCGAGCTGCACGGCATCGGACGGCTGCGCCCGCGGTTCCTGCACCTGTCGGTGGGCTCCGGTCGCCCGCCGGTGACGCCGCGGCTGGTGGTGCTGCGACGCTCGCTCATCGGCACCGAGATCGAGTCGGCCGGGCCCTTTCTGGTGACGACCCCGCTGCGCACCGTGCTCGATCTGGCCGAGGCGGACATCGGCCAGTCCGCGCTGGACGAGGTGGTGGCCGACGCGGTCGCCATCAATCGCTGCACGAGCGACGAGATCCGCTCCGCCGGAGCCGGTTTGACGCCGCGCGCGGCATCCAGGGTCTACCGGGCGCTGACCGGCGCGTGACGCCGCGAGAATACCGGCGGCGCACAGCTGTTCGTCGCTGTGCTCAAACACCAAGCGGTGCAACGGGGTTCGGCGCGACGGTTTCCCACGGAACCGACAGCACGCAGTCGCGCATCCGGCGGCGATAGCGCCGCAGCGGAAAGCCCTCTTGCCGTAGGGATTCGGCCGCGGCGCGCCAGCGGACGCGCGGACCGAACGGGGCCAGCGGGGCGGCGCGGGCCCAGGCCCGGTCGGCGGCGGTGAGCAGCGCGTGGATCGGCTCGCCCGGCACATTGCGGTGGATCAAGACCTTCGGCAGTCGCTCGGCGATGTCGGAGGGCTGGTCGACGGTGAACGGGTCCCAGGCCAGGGTGAGCGACCGCGGGCCGGAGCACTCGAGCAGGACCCAGGCGCAGCGGCGACCCAGCTCGTCGCAGGTGCCGTCGATCAGTATCCCGTCCGGCGCGAGGCCGGACAGGATGGTCGACCACGCGTCGGGGACCGCCGCCTCCGGGTACTGGCGCAGGACATTGAACGCGCGCACCAAAACCGGTCGCAGACCGGCCAATTCGAACCCGCCCCGAGCGAAGGTGACGCCGTCGCGGCCGGGCACGACGCGGGCCGGATCGATCTCGAGGCCGACGACGCGGACGTCCGGGCGCACCGTGCGCAGCCGCGTCGCCAACTCCAGCGTCGTCCAGGGACTCGCGCCGTACCCGAGATCGACGACCAGCGGATCGTTCGCCGCCCGCAGCCGCCCGGACACCAGCTCATCGTGCGTCAGCCAGCGGTCACTGCGCCGTAGCCGATTGACGCCGGTGGTACCGCGGGTGATCGTGCCGACCGGCTTGGTCAGCTGGTCGGGTGATGCTCGTCGAGCCACTGCACCGTGAACTCCGCCTCCGCGCGGAACAGATCGACCAGGTTCACCAGCATCAGCTGCTCGAGCCGCGGGCCGACCATCGGGATGAAGACCTTCGCCTCCGTGGAGAAGCGCATGGTGCACCCCGTGTCGGTCGGGAAGAGGCGGATGGTGCCGCCGAGGCTGCCCGGCCCGGCCGGGATCGAGGCCGAGTACTTGCCGGTGGTCTCCTCGGCGTCGAACGGGCTGTAGCTCTCCTTGCGCGTGATGATCATGTCCTTGCGCATCACGGCCTGGGCGATTTCGGGCAGCATGTCGCGCGGCAGGATGTGGTGCAGGACGACCTCGATGCCGCCGTCGCCCGCGGTCAGGCTCCCCACCTCGTTGCCCGGCGAGTACTTGCGCATCTCGGCCATCCGCGCGTCCCAGTAGTCGCGGCTCGACAGCGCC
>NZ_BAGH01000383.1 GCF_000308715.1 Nocardia tenerifensis NBRC 101015 | reverse complement strand
GCGCAGGAGGTCCGCCCGCTGGTGTGACCGCCTCGGGTCAGGACTCGGCCAGGCGACGCTGCTGCTCGGCGACGTCGAACTTCGCCGGCGGCCACTCGAGGTGCAGGCTGGTCAGCGCGTCGATGAGCAGTTCGGTGATCGCCAAGCGGGAGAACCACTTCCGGTCGGCCGGGATCACGTGCCACGGCGCGTACTCCGTGCTGGTGCGGTCGAGCATGGCCTGATAGGCCTCTTGGTAGGCGGGCCAGTAGGCGCGCTCATCGATGTCGGACGGGTTGAACTTCCAGTACTTGTCCGGCCGCTCCAACCGCTCCATCAGCCGCTTCTTCTGCTCGTCGAGCGAGACGAACATGGCGACCTTCACCAGCGTCGTGCCCTCGTCGACCAATTCGCGCTCGAAGGCGTTGATCTCGTCGTAGCGCGGCTCCCACTCCTGCTGGGAAACGAGGTTGTGCACCCGCACCACCAGCACGTCCTCGTAGTGCGAGCGGTCGAAGACGCCGAGCTGGCCGCCGCGCGGCAGCGCGTTGCGGATGCGCCACAGGTAGTGGTGGCGCTTCTCCTCCTCGGTCGGCACGCCGAACGCGTGATGGTCGACGCCCTGCGGGTCGACCGAGCCGATGACGTGGCGGACGATGCCGCCCTTGCCCGCGGTGTCCATGCCCTGCAACACGAGCAGCACATTGCGCAGATCGCCGGAGCGCCCGTTGGCGTAGAGCCGCTCCTGCAGATCGGAGAGCACCTCGGTGCGCTCGGCGAGCAGCTCCTGGCCCTCCGCCTTGTTGCCGTCGAAACCCGGTGTGCCGGAGGTGTTCAGGTCGGCGATCCGCAACCCGTCGGCCTTCAAGGCCTCGGCAGCGGGGACGGACCAGCGCTTCTTAGCCATCTCCCACAACTACCACAGCGGGCGGCCGGCTCAGCGGATGTGCGCCAGACCGATCAGCTGGGCCGCGAACTCCTCGTCGGAGACCGGGGTGAGGATGAGATCCTGCGACGTCGTCAACACGTAGCGTCCGTCGCCGGTGAAGTCGAGCCACGTGCGATGTCTCGTCGGCGGCGACATCGGATTGTCGGGCTCTACGGTGACGGTCAGGAAGCCGCGGCCGTCGACGGGCTTGCGCAGCGTCTGCCGGAAACGGGCGGCGGCGCGGTGCCCGTTGGTGAGGAACGGCTCCGCGCGGTCCGGGCTGAGCACCGCGTCCTGCGGTTCGCGCATGGTGCCGAGCTTGCCCGCCGGGGCCGAGCCGATGATCTGCACCAGGCGCTCGCCGACCTGCCGGGCGTGGCACATCAGCACGGTCACCTTGTCGGCGGTGGCGACCAGGATGCCCGCGTGGTTGTGCACAACGGCGGCGAAGGCCAGGATGCGCTCGGTGTCGCCGGAACCGTTGCGCGGGGCGGTGTTTCGCTCGCCGGAGACCGTGATGGTGGTCGCGTCGGAGCGGCCGCACAGCATGAGCGCGGCGGCCAGGTCCGGGTCGGCCTGGCGGGCGAAGCGCTGCGGCAAACGTAGTGCGGCGTACTCGGATTCGGTGCGCACGGTGGCCGCGGGCACCATGTTGATCGGGTACGGCCTACGGTCCAGGCCGGTCTCGTTTTCCCAGACATGTGAGAACTCGTCGGGGGTCAATGCCCACTTCATCGCGCGACGCCCCCGTCGCCGGCCGGCCGGGGTCCGTCGGGGGGTGGGCTGAAGCGGGGCACGCGGTCCCCGGAGGCGGGCATGGTCGGGGCGTAGACGTAGGTCATCGTGTCCCGGACGTCGGCCTCGATGTCGGCCGCGGCGCTGTCGTGCGCCATGCGCCGCTGGCCGCCGAAGACCGCCTCGGCGGCGGGGTCGTCCAGCGGCCGGTACGGGACGGGCGGTGGGATCGCCGCCCGGACGGTCTGCGCCGCATCGCAATTCAGCTCCATCAGCCGCGCGACGGCGCGGCAGACGTCGTGGGCCGAGGCGCCGGCGAGGACGAACTCGCGGGTGGCCCGCGCCGCGGCGTCGGCCGCGCGGCCCGACCAGCGGGCGAACTCCCGGTTGGCGGCGTCGGAGAAGGTCTGGAACGCCTCGGCGAGGGCGTCCGCGTTGGCCTGCCACGCCGCCGACGCCTGGCCGAGCGCCGCCGGGTCGAGCGCCTCGTGCACGAGGTCCCAGATCTCCTGGTGACTGTAGGAACCGAATCGCTCGCGGTCCGGGGCGTAGACGGGATCGGTTGCGCCGGCGCGTAATCCGGCGAGCTCCTGCCGGATGTTCTCGGCGGCGGCGCGGGCCGCGGAATCTGCCATGGCCGCCTCTCAGTCCACTCTGTGCTGTCTCATCGAGCTGCCTGTGTCTTTGCGAGACACCCGCACCCGGTCGGCTCCGATGAGTAGGGCTGCGCCAGTGTCACTCATCGGGCCTCCAGTGTCTTGCGGGACACCCGCACCCGGTCGGCTCCGATGAGTAGGGCTGCGCCAGTGTCACTCATCGGGCCTCCAGGTGTTCGGCGACCAGATCGATGGCCGCCTTGTTCGCGGCCTCGGCGTCGGCGAACATCTTGCCCGCGGCCAGGTAGGCCGCCTTGAACAGCAGCGCGGTCTCCTGGAAGGCGGTGAGGGTGTCCAGGTACTGCCTGCCCTTGTCGTTGAATCCGCGGGTAAGGCCTTGCCCGCTGGGCAGATTCGGGAAACCCGACACATCGGTGACGAGATGGCCGGTGGACATGGCCCGATGGAGGTCCTCGACCAGTTGATCGCAGGCGGCGGCGAGGTTCTCGGCGACGTCGGGGGCCAACTCGAAGGGCTGGCCCGCGCCCGACCCGGTGGCCGCCGCGTACAGTCGCCTCGCCGTCCCCTGCCCGGTGTCCGGTACCGCCATCTGGGCAACCCCCTCCGTTGGTCCGCTGGCACTTGGCGGGCACTCTACCGGTCGGTAACGCTCGCCGGGAGCCGGTTGCGCGTGCGGTCCCGCTGTGATGTGGGGCACGATTGTTACACTGACCGGTAGCTGAGGCGGTGTGCGCAGAGAGGCGATCGGTGCCCGAAAACGATGAGGTACTGCCGAAATATCTGAGGATATCGGGGCACATCCGTGATCGGATCGAGCGCGGCGAGCTCGCGCCGGGCGACGAGGTGCCGTCCGAGCGGGACCTCGCCAGCCAGTGGCGCGTAGCGCGGCCGACCGCGGCCAAAGCGCTGAATACGCTGCGCCAGCAGGGCATTGTGGAGTCGCGGCGCGGTTCGGGCACCTATGTGGCCCGGCGGCCGCGCGGCCCCGTCGCCGACGAGCACGCCCCTCGGTACGGCTCGGCGTACGCGGAAGACGCGTCGGTCACCGTGCTCGAGGCCGCGGTCGTCACCGCGCCCGACCACGTCGCCGAGGTGCTCGGGCTGCCGAGGGGGACCGCGGTGCTCATGCGAAAGCGGTTGACCGGCAACGAATCCCAGGCCACCGAGGTGGCGACGTCCTGGTTCGCCGGCACGCTCGCCGAGCTCGCGCCGCGGCTGCTGCGGACCGAGCGGCTGACCGACGGCACGCTGCGCTACCTCGAGTCGGTGACCGACCACCGGGTGTCCCACCTGCGCGACCGGGTCGCCGCGCGGCTGGCCACCGCCGACGAGCGGCGCCACCTCGCGCTCGGCAGGCCCGCCGCCGTGCTGGTCCACCAGCTCACGCTGCACACCGCCGACGGCGCCGTGCTCCAGCTCGACGAGGTCGTGCACCCGCCGGCGAAATGGATGTTCCAACAGGAATATTCGACCAGTTCCTGAGGCCCGTCCACGCGGACGGAACCCTGCCCATTTTCCTGGTCTCCGCTGGCCTTTCTCTCACCGTCATCTCAGGCGCAGGTCGATATGCTGGGCAAATGAGCACACTCCCCAGCACGCTGGTGACGGTCGCCGAGGACTTGGACTCGGTGACCACGGTCGGGGGCGAGGACGATCCGGGGGCGGCCGGGCTGACACCGCGGTCGGTCGACGCGCTGTGGGAGTCGGTGCGGGACTGGTATCGCATGGGCACGACACCGGCCATCCAGGTGTGTCTGCGGCGCAACGGGAAGATCGTGCTGAACCGCGCGATCGGGCACGGGTGGGGGAACGCGCCGGGGGACGGGGCGGACACGGCGAAGGTGCTCGCGACGCCGGAGACGCCGTTCTGCGGATTCTCCACGGCCAAGGGCGTTTCCGCGGCGCTGATGTTCATGCTGATCGAGCGGGGCGCGTTCGGGCTCGACGATCCGGTGTCCCGCTACATTCCGGAGTTCGCGGCCAACGGCAAGGAGCGGATCACCATCGGCCATGTGCTGTCGCACTCGGCGGGCGTTCCGTTCGTAACGCCGCCCTACCGCGGTTTCGAGTTGGTCGTCGACGAGGAACTCGCCGTGCGGGGCCTGGCCGACCTGGTGCCCAGCTGGCCGCCGGGGCGATTCCGCATCTACCACGCGCTGACGAGCGGACTGATCCAACGACTGCTGGTCCAGCGGGCGACCGGAAAACGGATGCGCGAGCACCTCGCCGAGCAGGTGCTCGAGCCACTCGGCTTCCGCTGGAACAACTTCGGGGTCCGGCCCGAGGACGTCGACCAGGTCGTCGCCGGCGTCAAGACCGGACCGGGGCCCTCGCGCATCTCGAAGTTCCTGGCGCGCAAGGCGCTCGGCGGCGGCATGAGCGGCACGGTCTCCGACGCCGCGACGCGGACCTTCCTCGCCGCCGAACTCCCGTCGGGCAATCTCGTCACCACGGCGTTCGAACTCTCGCGCTTCTACGAAATCCTCGGCAACGGTGGGGAATTGGACGGCGTGCGCGTCATGCGGCCGAGCACGCTGCGCGAAGCGATCCAGCCGGCCAACCGCATACCCGGCCTCGCCGGGCGGGTGAGCCGCGCGGGCTTCGAACTCGGCGGGCGCAAGTCCAAGTTCGGAAGCGACACCCCGACGCACTTCGGCCGCAGCGGCCTGACCACCCAGTACGGCTGGGCCGACCCCGCCCGCGGGCTGTCCGGCGCCATCCTGACCAGCGGCAAGGCGACCACCGATACGCAGCGTCCCTGGCGGTTGGTCGCGCAGATCTCCGACACCGTCGCGCCCGGCGCGCTGCCGAGTTGGCTGTGAAACACGCTGGTGCTCAGCAATAGTCGCGTCGAAGAGAACCTTCAAGCCCCGAGAAGTTGGGTGCTTCGAAAAGTAACCGTTCTGTATCGAATTCGACCATTTCGCCGATAGGTGACTCGGGCGCGGTCAGCGCGCTCGTGTGGAGTAGGGAGGTCGAATATGTCTCAGTGGAGGAGAAGTTCGCGCACGATGCGGCGGTCGGTCCTGTTGGCCGCCGTGGCAGGGACGGTGGCGCTCGCGCCGGCCGCGCTCGTCATCCCGGCGTTCGCCGTTCCCGACCAGAGCCCACCGGTCACCACAGCGGCACCGGTGACTACCGCACCTCCGGTGACCACCGCGCCGCCCGTGACCACGGCACCTCCGGTGACCACCGCGCCGCCGGTAACCACCCCACCGGTGACCACCGTGCCGCCCGTGACAACCCCACCGGTCACGCAGCCTCAGCATCCCGACGACGGCTACGGCCCCGACGGCTTCGACGCCTTCGGTTACGACCGCTTCGGTTACGACCGCTCCGGTTTCAATCGCTCCGGCTACGACCGAGCCGGATACGACCGGTGGGGCTACGACTGGCGGGGCTACGACCGCGAGGGTTACGACACCTACGGGTACACCGAACAGGGCTGCGCCCGTACCGGCGAAGACAGTCTGAATGCCGACCACGCGGCCTGTGAACTGCGCCGGTCACGTCCGTTCACCGGCAGCGCGGGCCGCTGACCCGCAACGGTTTTCGCGCCTGGGCCCTGTCTCGAAGTCCCATCCAAGCTTCGAGACAGGACCTACTCGCTACTTCGGGCGGGTAGCGCTGACGTACTGGAGCAGCCGATGCACGTGCTGTTCGATCTCGACCAGGCCCGCCTCCGCGAAGAGATCAGGGAACGTTCTGGTGTCGAAGACGCGCAACCCGCTCCACCCGCCGACGACCCGGCTGACGTCGCCGAACGGATTATCCGCCCGGTAACTGGTCGTGATGGCGATGCGCCCGCCCGGCGCGAGCACCCGGATCATCTCCCTGGTCGCGGCGATCGGATCGGGGATCAGATACAGCGCGCCGAAGCAGCACACCGCGTCGAACGTGCCGTCGGCGAACGGCAGCACGCGGGCGTCGCCGCGCAGGTAGCCGACGCGCGGGCCCGCGTTGTCCGCGACGGCGCGGGCGAGCATCGGCTCGGAGTAGTCCAGGCCGACGGCGAAGCCGTCACCGGTCAGCGCGCTGCTCAGGTGGCGGGTGAAATTGCCTGGGCCGCAGGCGATATCGAGCACCTTCTGCGCGCCGCCCAGACGCAGCGTGGCCACCGCGTCGCGCCGGTCCGACTCGGTGGTGCGCCCACTGGCCAGGTAGAACAGCGTGGGGCGCCAGGCCCGCTCGTACACCGCGGCCAGCGCCGGATGGTTCATGGTGCGTCGGGCCAGGTTCATCGCGGGCTCCTCATCGGACGCGCGCGACCTCGATGGTCATCCCCGCCGCCCGCAGCCGCTCGGTGAGCGCGTCGCCCATCGCCGCGCCGGGGGTGAGGATGCCGGCCAGCTCCGGCTGCTGATCGGTGTCGAAGGCCAGGCACAACCCGCTCTGCCCGAGCAGCACGGCGGTCGCCTTGTAGCCGGGGTCGCCCTGGCCCGAGAAGGTCGCCACGTACTTCGCGCCCGACGAGGTGCGGGTGTACGTCTTCATCGCGAACCAGCCACTGTCGCGGGACTTCTCGCTCGGGCCGGTGCCCGGCTTACGGCAGCACCCGGTCGA
>NZ_BAGH01000384.1 GCF_000308715.1 Nocardia tenerifensis NBRC 101015 | reverse complement strand
CGGGAAGGCGGCCTTTCCTACGTCTGGTCGGCCTCGGAGACGTCGCGGATCTCGCTGACGACGCCGGGGAGACGGCGGTCGCGGACCGCCTCGTCGAGCAGTCGCTGGACTTCGGAGTACTCGGCTATCACGCCGCCGCGAGGGCGCGCTCGACCGTGGCCTGTAGCTCGGCCCGGTCCACGCCGGCGAGGACGAGCGTGCGCGGCACCGTCCCGACCTCGGCGCGCAGAATACCGAGCAGCAGGTGCGCGGGTTGCAGGTCGCGTTTGCGCGCGACGGAGTGGAAACCGCGCTCCAGCGCGAGTTTGGTCGACGCGCCGACATTTGGGTTGCCCCTGCGATAACCCTGTGCGCGCGGCACATTCAGCTCCGCGAGGGACACTCCGGCCGCGCCGAGGCTGTGCTCGAACTCGCGGTGCAGCGCGTCGCGCAGCGCCTGATGGTCGAGTCCGACCGAGGCCAGCATGCGCTGCGGTTCGGTGCCCACCTGCGCGGCGATCGCGAGCAGCAGGTGCTGCGCCTCGATGGTGGCAGACCCGTCGCGCTGGGCCTCGCCGCCGCCCTCGGTGAGGACCGTGTGCAAGTATTCGTCGAATGAGGTCATGATCAGCGCCTCCTCAGGCTGACGCCCGCGGCGATGAGCCGCTTGGCGTGTTTCTTGTGCACCGCCTGCCGGGTCACGCCGAGCGCCTCGGCGACCTGCGGCCAGCTCCAGCCCGTCCGCATCGCCTCCTCGACGGCCGAGTCCTCCAGTTGATCGGCCAGGCGTCGCAGCGCGACCACGGCCGCGAGCCGGTCCGCGGGCCCGCCGGATTCGGGGATTTCGGGGGTTGGCATGCGAGCAACTTTAGTTGACTAAATCAAGGATGGTCAACCGTAGTTGCTAAAGGCTCGGGCACTCAATGGTTCAGCGCCGCGACGAGCAGCATGAGGGTCGCGCCCGCCACGGTGCAGGCGAGCGTCAACCGCGACGGGTGCACGGCGTGCGCCTCGGGGAGGATGTCGGCGGTGGCCAGATACAGCAGGAAGCCCGCGAAGTAACCGAGGTAGAGCCCGGCCACGCCCTCCGGAACGTGGATGACGGTGCCGAGCACCGCGCCGACCACGGGGGCGATCGCGTCGAGCGCGAGCAGCGTCAGCGCCCGCCTGCGCGCGTTGCCGTACAGGGTGGAGATGGTGAAGGTGTTGAAACCGTCGGCGAAGTCGTGCGAGATCACGGCGATGGCCACCGCCGCGCCCACCGTGGCGCCCGCCTGGTAGCCGAGGCCGATGCCGAAGCCGTCCAGCAGGCTGTGGAAGATCAGGCCCGCCGCGGCGAGCAGGCCGACCGACTCGAAACCGTGTGTGTGCGTGCCGAATTCCTGCTCGTGCCCGGTGTGGATGGCCACCGCGCGCTCGAGGACGTGGATGGTCAGGAAGCCGACCACCGCGGTGACCAGCACGGCGGGCACGCCGAGCACCTGCTGGCGAGACTGCTCGAGGGCCTCGGGCAGCAGGTCGAAGAAGACCACGCCGAGCATCACGCCGGCGGCCAGGCCGAGCACCAGATGTTTGCGGTCGCCGATGCGCACCGCGACGAAGCCACCGACCAGCGTGGCGCACATCGACACCAGCGCCAGCAGAATCGCCATCGTTCCAGCATGGGTGATCGGCACGGGCGGGAACGGTAGCACGGGCTCGCGAGTTCGCCGGGCGCTCACCCGGCGCGCTCAGGCCGGGTCGACCGCCTCGGCCAGGGTCCGCAGGCCCGCCGCGATGGTCGCGGCCGACGGCGCGTTGTCCGGGTCGATCAGCCACTGGATGAGCAGGCCGCCGATCATGGTCTGCAACACCGCGCCGACGGCGGGATCCGGTGCGGCGCCGTCCATTACGTGCGCGAGCGCCTCGCGCGCCTCGCTCTGCGCGGCGCCGAGTTCGGCGCGCAGCTCGGGGGAGTGCAGCGCCTGCACGAAGCTCTCGATATTGGCCGACCACAGCAGCCGCTCCTCGGTGAACGAGCCGATCAGCCGTTCGAGGAACGCGCGCAGACGCACCGCCGGATCGGTGTCCTCGGCGGGCAGCGACTCCAGGATCGCCTGCACCGCAGTCGAACTCGACTCCATCATGGCCTGGCTCAGCAGCTTGTCACGGGTGCCGAAGTGGTAGTTGATCGCGGCCAGGTTGGTGCCGGACGCGGCCACGATGTCGCGCACGGTGGTGCGGGCGTAGCCGCGCTCGGCCAGGCACCGCTTGGCCGCGGCGAGGAGGTCTTCTCGGGTTCCCACCTCCGCACGATAGCAGTCCGGCATACGTGTGTTTGTGACGACTGTTTCAAACAATTGTTTGTGACATACGTTTGAAACACGCGTATGGTCGACGCCATGACCGCTCAGCGCCCTATTTCCCCCTTCGAATCCACGTTCTTCGGCACCGGCACCAAGCTCGGCAGCGTGCCCACCGCGGGCATGCCGCTGTTCATCGGCTCCACCGTGCACGGCGCGTTCGACCTCGAGATCCTGCGCCTGGTGCTCGCCGAACTGGCCGCGGCGCATCCGCTGCTGCGCAGCACGGTGGTGACCGAGGCCGACGGCACGCGACACTTCCGCCGCGACGACGACTATCGCCCGCGCCTGGACATCGCGGACGGCGACGAGTCCGACTACCTGCGGCTGGTGAACGGCCCGCGCGACTGGTCCGACGGGCTGTTCCGCGCGCAGCTGCTCCGGTCGGGCGAGCGCGAGCAGCTCGTGCTGGTCATCCACCACGGCGTCTCCGACGGCCGATCGGCCTTCGCGCTGCTCGCGCAGCTGTGGCGGCGCTACACCGCGCACATCGCTGGAACGCCGCTGCCGGTGCATGATTCGGCGCAGTCGTTGCCCGCGGCGGTGGATACCCGGCTCGCCGAGGTGTTCTCCGACGCCGAGATCGCGGAGTTCCTGGAACTGGTGCGCGCGGGGATGGCGATGATCGATCCGGCGGCGGCGCCGCGGCAGCTGCCCGACGACGGGGACGGCGTCGGCGACGACCCGCTCGGCCGATTCGCGGTGCGCCGCATCGAGCTGGACGCGGCCGAGACCGCCGCGCTGGTCGATTCCGCTCGCGCACAGGGCATCTCGGTCAACAGCCTGCTCGCGGGCGCCGCGCTGGTGGCGTTCCGGAGGCAGATCGACTCCGGCACAGGGGCTTTGCCGCTGATGTGCGGGCACGCGGTGGACGTGCGCGGCGAGCTGACGCCGCCCGTGGCCGCGAGCACCATGGCGAACTTCGCATCCGGCGTGGGCACTCCGGCCGAGGTGGAGCCGGACCACAGCCCCTTCGATCTCGGGCTACTGGTGACGGCGGGCATGCGCGCCGCCGTGGAGCGGCGCGAGGCCGCCCGGTTCCTGCTGGCCGCGCAGCGGGTCACGGACCCGGCGGTGGCCGCCGCGTTCGCCGCCCCGCCCACCCTCGCGATCTCCAATATCGGCCGCCTGCCCGGGTATTCGACGCCGCCCGGCGTCCGGCACATCCGCGACGACGTCTTCGCGATGGGCCCCGGCATGCCGCCGAAGCTCACCGTCTTCACCGTCGGCGACCGGCTCACCGTCCAGGTCGAGCACGACACCGCGTACCACAGCCGCGCGCAGATGGGCGAGCTCACGCTGGCGCTGCTCGAGCAGCTCGGCAGGTGCGCGGCTACTCGTTCTTCGGCCGGCCATCCTTCGGTCGCTCAGTCTTCGGCCGCTCGGTCTTAGCTCGCTCGGCTTTTCGCTCGGTCTTCGGCCGCTCCGGCGCGTTGAAGCGAATGGTCAACTGCCGAGCCCACTTTCGATGCGGCTTCGGTGGCGGCGGCGGCAACGGTGCGCTCAGATCGACGTCGGTCTGCACCTCGTAGCGCCGAATGTAGGCCCCGGAGAAGGCCTGCACGGTCGCGGTGACCGGAATGGCGAGCAGGGCGCCGGTCGGCCCGAGCAGCGCGGCGCCCGCCAATACCGCGCCGAACGCGACGGCGGGGTGCATGTCCAGGGTGGTCGCGGTGATTCTCGGTTGCAGCACATAGTTTTCGAACTGCTGATAAATCAGGATGAAGCCGAGGATCCACAGCGCGTCGGAGGGGCCGTGCACCAGCGCGACGACGACGGGCAGCGCCCCGGCCAGATACGTGCCGACGGTCGGAATGAACTGGGACACGACCCCGACCCACAGCGCGAGCGCGAAGGCCGACGGTATGTCGAGCGCCCGCAGGGCGACGTAGTGCGCCAGCGTCGAGGCGAGGGCGAGCAGTCCGCGCGAGTAGATGTAGCCGCCGGTCTTCGCCACCGCGATGTCCCAGGCGCGCAACACATGTCGCTGCTTGCGCGGCGGCAGCAGCGAGCACACGGCGTTGCGGAAGCGCGGGCCGTCGGCGGCGAAGTAGTAGGTGAACAGCAGCACGCCGAGGGACTGGAAGACCACGCCGACGGTCCGGGTGCCGATGTCCCAGGCGTTGCCCGCCGCGCCCTCGAGGTACTTGCTCCAGTTGCTGGTGTACTTCTCGAGGTCGGTGCCGGACAGGTGCGTCTTGAACGTGTGGTTGACCCAGTCGATGCCCTCGTCGGCGTACTGCGGCGCGTTGTTGACCAGGGTGGTGACCTGATCGATCAGCAGCGAGCCGAGCGTCCAGAAGAAGGCGAAGACGACCGCGATCACGACCAGGAACACCACGCCCGTCGCGGGCCCGCGACGCATCCCGCGGCGGGCGAGCCAGTTCACCGCGGGCTCGATGGCGAAGGCCAGGAACAGCGAGACCACCAGAATGGTGAGCAGTCCCCGCAACCGGGTCAGCGCCCAGAAGCCCGCGAGCAATCCGGCCACCGTGGCCGCGGCGAGCAGGAACGCCCGCAGCAGCCACGGCGGCGGAGCGGTCGTCATCTCCGCGGTGACCACGGCCTCGCCCGTGGGCACGTCGGCGGGGCGCGTCGCGTTGTCGTTTTCCTCCGAGGACACACGCCCAACGTACCCACGTTCGAAGCGCCCACGCCCGCAACATGCCTCGTCGCACCCTGGGGAAGGAGAGAGCGGAAGGCTCGGCGAAATCGGTCCGCGGAACTACATGGTCGACACGTCGATGACGAAGCGGTACCGGACGTCGCTGGCCACCACACGGTCGTAGGCGCCGTCGATCTCATCGGCCGAGATCACCTCGATCTCCGCGCCGATGCCGTGCTCGGCGCAGAAGTTCAGCATCTCCTGGGTCTGCGCGATGCCGCCGATCATCGAGCCCGCCAGCGAGCGCCGGAAACCGGTGACGGTGAACGGCTTGATGCTCATCGGGTTCTCCGGCAGTCCGAGGATCACCAGGGTGCCGTCGAGGCCGAGCAGCTTGAGGTAGTGGTCGATCGGCAGGTCGGCCGAGACGGTGTTGAGGATGAGGTCGAACCGGCCGCGTAGTGCGCGGAAGGTCTCCCGGTCGCTGGTGGCGTAGTAGTGGCTCGCGCCGAACAGCTTTCCGTCGTCCTGCTTGCTGAGCGAGTGGCTGAGCACGGTGACCTCGGCGCCCATCGCCGCCGCGATCTTCACCCCGATGTGGCCCAGCCCGCCCATGCCGACGATGGCCACCTGCTTGCCCGGCCCGGCGTTCCAGTGCCGCAGCGGGGAGAACAGCGTGACGCCCGCGCACAGCAGCGGCGCCGCCTGGTCCAGCCCGATCCCCTCGGGGATGCCGACGACGAAGCCCTCGGTCACCACGATCTGAGTGGAGTAGCCGCCCATGGTGTACCCCTCGGGCTGGACGGCCGGGTCGACCACCGAGTTGTAGGTCATGGTCGCGCCGCGGGTGCAGTACTGCTCCTCGTCGGCCAGGCACGGGCCGCACTTGCCACAGGAGTTCACCATGCAGCCGACGCCGACGCGGTCGCCCACCTTGTACTTGGTGACCGCCGAGCCGACCGCGGCGACCAGGCCCGCTATCTCGTGGCCCGGCACGCACGGGTACCTGGTGCCGCCCCACTCGTCGCGCGCGGTGTGGATGTCGGAGTGACAGATGCCCGCGTACTTGATGTCGATCAAGACATCGCGCGGACCCAGGTCCCTGCGCTCGATGGTCACCTTCTCGAACGCGCCATCGGCGGCGGACAGAGCGTACGCGGCAGCTGTTGTCATGCATACATGCCTACCGTCGCATCGCCGCGGTTGCCAAACATGACACATAACGGACATCGCGGCAGCGCGGACACGCGGGTATATCGAATGGTGCGGGCCGCGATCCGCACCGTTTCTGATCTACGGTGAAGATCTCCGGCCACAATGGGATTCGCGGACGGCGAGGCGGAGAGCGATGAGTGAGCAACGGCCCGGGCGGCGCGCGCCGGCGATGATCGTCGTCGCGCTGCTCGCCGTGGCCGCGTTCCTCGGCTACCGCGGCGAACTGCCCTGGCCCAGCGGGGCGAGCGAGGTCGCCGCGCCGATCGCCGAGCCCGCGCCGCCGCTGGATCCGCTGGCGGTCGCGGCCCTCGTCGACCCGGCCCTGGTCGACATCAGCGCCTCCACCAAGCCCTTCGGGCTCGGCGCCGCCGGGTCCGGCATCGTGCTCACCGCCGACGGCCAGGTGCTGACCAGCCATCACGTGATCAAGGGCGCGGACACGGTGACCGTCACCGACGTCGGCGACGGGCGCGAGTACGACGCCGTCGTGCTCGGCTACGACGCCGAGGCCGATATCGCGCTGCTCGCGTTGACCGGCGCGGCCGGGTTGGCGACCGCGCGGATCGGCAACTCGGCCGAGGCGCGGGTGCGCGACGAGGTGCTCGCGATCGGCAACGCGGGCGGGGTCGGCGGCACGCCGACCGCGATCCAGGGGACGCTGACCGATCTGGACAGCACCATCGTCGCGCTCAACGCCGCGGACCTGTCGCGCAAGCCGCTCACCGGGATGCTCGAGGTCGCCGCGGCGGTCAGCTCCGGCCAGTCCGGCGGCGCGCTCGCCGACCGGGCCGGCGCGGTGATCGGCGTGATCGCCGCCGCGTCCGGCGACGCGACGCGGGCGAGCCGGGCGCCCAACGGCTACGCGGTGCCGATCGACACCGCGATGCGCGTGGTCGCCCAGATCCGCTCCGGCACGCCGACCGAGACCGTGCACGTCGGCCCGACCGCCACGCTCGGCGTGCTGACCACCGACGCGAAAACCGGTGGGGCACGGATAGATCTGGCGATCTACGGATCACCCGCCTACGCGGCCGGGCTGACTCACGGCGAGGTGATCGCCGCCGTCGACGGGCAACCGGTCACCTCGGCCCGCGCGCTGCACGCGGCGATCAACGTGCGCAAGCCCGACGACGCCGTCCGGCTCGAGGTCCTCGACCCCGCGGGTGCCTCGCGCACGGTCACGGTGGTGCTGGCACTCGGCCCGCCGAACTAGGTCCTCGCCGGCCGGGCTTCGATACAGCGCCTAGACCAGCGACAGCCAGTAATCCTGGAACCGCAGGAAGATCAAGAGCAACACGACCGCGTAGAACAGCGCGACGATCGTCCACCGCCACTCCGCCAGCACCCGCAGCGGGCCGCGCGACCCGCCCCAGAGCTGATCGGTGACCACCGCGAGCAGCGGGGTGATGATCGCCCACACCACCATGCAGTACGGGCACAGCGCGTTGATCCGGTACAGGCTCTGGAAGATCAGCCAGCAGATGAACACGACGCCGAGCAGGGTGCCGATCCACAGGCCGCCCCAGATCCACCGGGGAAACGCCACCCCGGCCACCGACAGCACCCCGAGGGTGACCACCACCGAGAAACCGGCGATGCCGAGAATCGGGTTGGGGAACCCGAACAGCGCGGCCTGCTCGGTCACCATCACCGAGCCGCAGGACAGGATCGGATTGATGCTGCACGACGGGGTGTAGCCCGGTTCGGTGAACAGCTTGAACCGCTCGATGGTCAACGCCATCGCGGCCAGCCAGCCCAGGAGCCCACCGAGCAGCAGTATCCAGGCGCCCCGGGATGGGGCGGCGGGGGTCACTGCGCCGCGGCGGCGGCGATCGCGGGTGCGAGGCCGCCGGGGGTCATGAGTTCCTGGTTCGACTTGATCTGCTTGCCGTTGACGAAGACCGACGGGGTCGACTCGATGCCGCTGTTGAGCACGTCGTTGGTGCGAGCCTGAATGTACTTGTCGTACTTGACATCGGTGATGCAGCTCGCCACCGAGTCCGGGTAGCCCGCGTCCTTGGCGATCTGCACCAGCTTCTCGTTGGGCAGACCCGCGCTGCCCTCCGGCGGCTGCTGGGCGAACATGGAGGTCACCCAGGCCATGTACTTGGCGGGGTCGGCCTCGGCGACGCAGTACGAGGCGTTCGCCGCGCGGGTCGAGTAGCGGGTGCTGGACATCCGGTCCAGGAACGCGATCACGTTGTACTCGACCGCGATGGTGCCGTTCTTGACGTTCTCGTCGAGCACCTGCGAGTTGGCGCTCTCGAAGCCCTTGCACGCCGGGCACTGCAGGTCGGCCACGACCCGGACGGTGACCTTGGCGCCGGGCTTGCCGATGCGGATCGAGCCGTTGTCGGTGATCGTGCCGGTGAGGCCGTCCGCGTTCTGGTTCGCCGACGCCGCGATCGACGGGGTCGGGCCGGGGTCGTCCTTGCGGGCCTTCTTCACCGCGACACCGATGCCGATCGCCGCGATGAGCGCGACCAACACGGCGGCCACGGCCACCTGGATGAAGATCTTGCGGTTGCGGTCGCTGCGGTCCGCCGCAAGCAGCGGGTTCTTCTTCCCACCCGGGTTCTTGCTCACCGTGCGTTCACCACGCCTTTCGGTCGACTGCCGGTACCTGCCGCCACGATCGTAGATTCACCGAACTCGTCCCCGGTTCCTCGGGCCACGGCCCACATCATGGCCGGTGATCCTGAGAGATTCCGAAATATCGGCCGCAACATGGCCGCGAATATCCCGGACCGGGTAGGAATGGTCGGATGACTGTCATCGGCGCCGTCTTTCGTCCCCAGAATCCGCCCGAGCGGTTGCGCGAGGTGGTCCGTGTCGCGGAGGAGTCCGGGCTCGACGAACTGTGGCTCTGGGAGGACTGCTTCCTGGAGAGCGGAATAGCCAGTGCCGCAGCGGCTTTGGCGTGGAGCGAGCGGCTGCGCGTCGGCATCGGGCTGCTGCCCGCGCCGCTGCGCAACGTGGCGCTCACCGCGATGGAGACCGCCACCCTGGACCGGTTGTTCCCCGATCGGCTGGTGCTCGGGGTCGGGCACGGGGTGCAGGACTGGATGGGTCAGGTCGGCGCGCGGGTCGATTCCCCAGTCACGTTGCTCGGGGAGTACCTCGACGCGTTGCGGGCGTTGCTCGCGGGGGAGCGGGTCAC
>NZ_BAGH01000385.1 GCF_000308715.1 Nocardia tenerifensis NBRC 101015 | reverse complement strand
ATCGCTCTCCGGTGGCGGCCGGGCGGGTCGTCCTCGATGCTGTTCGGATGACAGACGACGGCCCGGGTCTCGCGAGGTTCGACGCGATGTCCGACGACGCGGCCACCGAGGCCTTGCTCGCGTGTTGCTCTTCGCCCGAGTGGGCGCGGGCGCTCGTCGCGCGGCGGCCGTACCCGAGCGTCGAGGCGCTGCTGGACGCCGCCGACGCCGCGCTCGCCGAGCTGCCCGAGGCCGAGATCGATCGGGCGCTCGCCGGGCATCCCCGGATCGGCGAGCGAGCCGGCACCCCGGCGTCGGCCCGTGAGCAAGCCGGGGTCGCGGCGGCCGGGGAGGCGGTACGGTCGGCGCTCGCGGACGGGAACCGGGCCTACGAGGCGCGGTTCGGGCACATCTATCTGGTGTGCGCGAGCGGAAGATCGGGCGAGGAGCTGCTCGCGATCCTCGAACAGCGACTCGGCAACGACTACTACACCGAAAGGCGGGTCATGCGAGAGGAATTGGCGAAGATCAATCGAATCCGGTTGCGGGCGTTGCTGGCGGGCGCCCGATGAGCACATTGAGCACGCACGTGCTCGACGCGGTGCGCGGCGTGCCCGCGCAAGGCGTCGCGGTGAAGCTGTATCACGAAGCGTCGCTGCTCGATTCGGGCACGACCGACGCGGACGGCCGGATCGGCGCGCTGGGCGACGCGCTCTCACCCGGCGTCTACCGGCTGGTGTTCGTCACCGGCGCCTACTTCGCCGGACAACGAATCGACACCTTCTACCCCGAGGTCTGCGTGGCGTTCGTCGTCACCGAGGAGCGGCACTACCACGTCCCGTTGTTGCTGTCGCCCTTCGCCTTCTCCACCTATCGAGGGAGCTGAACCGAGCATGGAACTGTCCGGGCCGATCGTGCTGTCCGACCATCGATACGGCAAGTCCGAGAACCGGATGGTCCGAATCTGGCGCAGGCACGCGCGCCATGAGATCCGCGACGTGAACGTGTCCACCGTGCTGCGCGGCGACTTCGCCGACGCCTACGTCGCCGGGGATCAGCGCAGGGTGCTGCCGACGGACACGCAGAAGCAGACCGCCTTCGCCTACGCGAAAGACCCTGGGCTGCAACGCATCGAGGACTACGCGCTGGCGTTGGCCGGGCATTTCGTGGACGAGATCGAGCCGGTCGCGAGCGCCAGGGTCGAGGTCGACGAGTATGCCTGGCAACGGGTCTCGGTCGACGGCCGCGAACACGACCACACGTGGGTCCGGCAGGGCCCCGAGGTCCGCACGGCGGCGGTCACGGTGGCGGGCGCGGGAACCGATCGGCAGGCCTGGGTGATCGGCGGGCTGAAGGACCTGACGATCCTGAAGTCGACCGGTTCGGAGTTCGCCGACTTCCTGACCGACGAATACACCGTGCTCGCCCCGACGAACGACCGGATGCTGGCCACCACCCTGGTCGCGCGGTGGCGTTTCGCGGGCGTCACCGGCATCGACTGGGACGAGGTGCACGCCGGTGTCCGGGCTCGGCTGGTCGAGACGTTCGCGACCCACCACTCGAAGGCGTTGCAGCAGACCCTGTTCGAGATGGGCAAGGCCGCGCTGACGGCGTATCCGGTGCTGGCCGAGATCCGGCTGGCCGCGCCGAACAACCACCACTTCGACTACGACCTGGACCGCTTCGGCCTCGAGAACCACGGCGAGGTGTACTACGCCGCCGATCGCCCGTACGGCCTCATCCACGCGACCGTGCGGCGCGCCGACGCACCGGAGGCGGGGCCGGCCTGGACGCGGTGACGTCTGGGCCGGGATTCGCTCGGTGCCGAGATAGCGGCGGCGGCCGAGGTCGGCCTGCGCTTCCACCCGTGTTGCGGCTCGCGCGCGGGTGCCTGCGGGCCTACGGCCCCGCGGCCGGTGCTTCACCCGCAGCGGCGGGCGGCGAGCAGCGCGAGAGTATCTGCGCAGGCACGCATTTCACTGATCAGCACGTGATGTTCGGTGCCGGGGGCATCCCCGCGCGGACCGAACAGACAGCACTCGATGCCCGCCCGGCTCAGGTGGGCGGTGTCGTTGCCGCAGGAGGAGTACGGCAGCGCGATCCCGGTCTCCTCGACGCGGAAATCCGAGACCACGGGCAGCAATTCGGCGATGTCGCGCGCCACCGAGCGGTCGGCGGGCATATCCGTCGGCGGCATATCGGTGCCGCCGACGCGGAGCTGCGGATCTAGCGGGTGCTCCAAGACGATCCGCGTGTCCGGGAAAGCCGAACGGGCGCGGTCCGATGCCGTGCCGGCATGGTGCGGCTCGGCGAACTCGAGCGCGTCCGCCGTGCGGGTGATCACCCGGCGGACCGAATACGGTTCGGGGACAACGGCCGCGTCGGCGGTGAGCCCGCTGCGCAGCGCGTGCCGGGTGCCGACCCCGCCCTGTAACTCGCCGACGACGAACGCGAGCAACAGCGGCCGGTGCAGCGCGATCCCGCTGCGGCGCACCATGATCGCCGCGCCGAGAATCGCCGCCAAGCCGCCCTTCATGTCGTGCAGGCCGGCGCCGTAGAGCCGGTCGCCGTCGCGGCGGGCGGTGAACGGCTCGCCGGGGTGGTCGCGGCTCGGCGGGTCCATGTCGAGATGGCCGTGCAACAGCAGCGCCGGGGTGCCGCGGTCCGGGCCTAAACGCGCGACGGTCTGTAACCTGCCCGGCTGCACCTCCTGGTGGTAGGAGTGGATGTCGTTGCGCGCGAGGGTGTTCCGGACATGGAACGCCAGCTGCGTCTCCTGCCCGGTGAACGAGGGGATCGCGGTGAGTCCGGCGGCCAGCTGGACGAGCTCGTCGTCGGGCAGCAGCCGGGGCAGCCGGCCGGCGAGGATGCCGTCGTCCGTCGTCATCCGCCGGGAGGACGGCGGGTTCGTGCAGCGGAGCGCCGGCAACTCCTCGTCGGCGGTCGCCGCCCGCTGGTTGGCGTTTATCGGTGGACCCTCCGCGTCGGGACATGGCCGTCGACGGCGGGGGCCGTCGATGGCGCGCATCAGTCAGGGATGACCCGCGTAGGCGTGGGAAATGTCACACAGAGCGAGCCGCGATGGAGACTAATCCGGTGGCCGACCGGTTGTCGAGTGGGGGGGCGCGGTGGCGCTGGCGTGTCGAAGAGGCGACGCCGACCCGGTCGCTCCGGCACTGGCCAACGCGATACGGGATGCTGTCGGGGTGCGCCCGGATCGGTGGCCGATGATGGCCGAGGCGGATCCGGCGGGCCATGCGGGAACAAGGCCGGCGCTGAACCAGCGTCGGCGGCAGAAGCGGAGGAACCACCTTGCCTGATCACGGAGGGGCCGCGAGCGAGCCGGCTCGGACGCGGCTCCCGGAGCACGTCCGGGCGCGGATCGACGCCATGCTCGACACCGTCGACGCCGAGCTGCGCACGCGCTATCCGGGACCGGACGGGCGGGCGCAGCCGATCCACACCGCCTACGTCCCGGCCGACCGCATCCGCGAGGACACCCCGCCCGCGTGGGGCGCCGCGGCGATCGAGCTGCTCGACCGCCACCACGACCTGCTCGCCGAGCTCGACTCGACCGGATCGCTGCCCGACGTGCGCAAGCGGCTCGAGCGGGACCCGATCCAGGATCTGCGCATCGACTTCGAGGACGGCTACGGATTCCGCGCCGACGCCGAGGAGGACGAGGCGGCGCGCGCGGCCGGAGCCGTGCTCGCCACCTGGGCGTACACGCCGTATCGCCCGCAGAGCTACGGCATCCGGACGAAGGGCCTCGCGGTCGGCGAGCGCAACCGCACCGTGCGCACCCTCGAACTGGTGCTCGCCGCCATGGTCGACGTGCCACCGGGATTCGTCTTCACGGTGCCCAAGATCCGTGCGGCCGAACAGGTTCCGGCGCTCGTCGCGCTCTGCGAGGGGCTGGAGAGCGGCTACGGGCTCGCCCCGGGCACGCTGCGCTTCGAGCTGCAGATCGAGAGCCCGCAGGCGATCGTCGCCGCCGACGGCACCGCGCCGATCGCGCGCATGCTGGCCTCGGCCGAAGGACGCTGTAGCGCACTGCATTTCGGCACCTACGACTACACCGCCGCGTGCGGCGTCGCCGCGCCGGACCAGGCCCTCGATCATCCCGCCGCAGACTACGCCAAGGACGTCATGCAGGTCGCCGCCGCACAGACCGGAGTCTGGGTGTGCGACGGCTCCACCCAGATCGTGCCCGACACCGAGCCCGAGGCGGCGCTGCGCAATCATCACCGGCTGGTCGGCCGGTCGCTGCGGCGCGGCTACTACCAGGGCTGGGACATGCACCCCGGCCACCTGGTCACCCGCTGGCTGGCCACCTACGACTTCTTCCGCCAGGCCATCGACGTCGCCGTGCCGCGCTTGCGGGCCTATCTCGATCGCCGATCGGGCGGCGTCATAGACGAACCGGCCACCGCGGAAGCCTTGGCCGCCACCGTGTTACGCGGCCTCGAGTGCGGCGCGCGCACCGCGGACGAGCTCGCCGCCCGCGCGCCCGAACTGTCACCGGCGGTGTTGCGCGCGCTGGTCACCCGCTCGCCGATCCCTCAGGAGGCCAGGTCGTGAACGACCCCGAATTCACCCTGCTGCCCGACCTCGCGGTCCGCCCCCTCGGCGGCTCGGTGATCTGGGCCGACGACGAATTCTTCGCGGAGAAGGAGAATTTGATCAACCCGGGCCCCGCCGAGTATCGGCCCTCGACGTTCGGGCACAAGGGCCAGGTGTACGACGGCTGGGAAACGCGAAGGCACCGCGGCGAACCCGGCGACGACTCGGCCATCGTGCGGCTCGGCGTGCCCGGCGTGATCCGGGGCGTCGTGGTGGACACCGCCTGGTTCACGGGCAACTACCCGCCCGCGGTCTCGCTCTCCGCGCTCGAGGTGCAGGACTACCCCACGGCGCAAAGCATTGCCGCGCGCGAGGATTGGGTGACGCTGATCGACCGCGCCCCGGTCGCCGGGGACAGCCGGAATCCGTTCGCCGTCGCGAGCGAGCGGCGCTGGACCCACGTCAAACTCACCATGCACCCCGACGGCGGCGTGGCCCGGCTCCGGGTGCACGGCGAGGGCAGCCCCGACCCGCGCCTGGTCGGCCTCGGCCCGCTCGACCTGGCGGCGCTGGAGAACGGCGCGCTGGTGCTCGATTGCTCCAATCGCTTCTACAGCTCGCCGAACCAGTTGCTCTACCCCGGCCTGGCCCGGCGGATGGGCGACGGCTGGGAGACCGCGCGCCGCCGCGACGACGGCAACGACTGGGTGCGCATCCGCCTCGCCGGCCCCGGCCTCATCCGGCTCGCCGAGATCGACACCTCCTACTTCCTCGGCAACAGCCCCGCCGCCGCCCGGCTCACCGGTCGCACCAACGACGGCACCGAGCTCGAATTGCTCCCGCGCACAGCGCTGCTGCCCGACACCAGGCACCAGTTCGCCATCGCGCCGGTGGCCGCTTCGGTGGAGGAGGTGCGCCTGGACATCTACCCCGACGGCGGCCTCGCCCGCCTGCGCCTCTACGGAGAGCTGGGCGGATGAGCGGCGAGACACGCGATTTCGTCGGGTACGGCCCGACGCCGCCCGACCCGCGGTGGCCGGGCGGCGCGCGGATCGCCGTGCAGTTCGTCCTCAACTACGAGGAGGGCGGCGAGAACAACGTGCTCGACGGCGACCCGCACTCGGAGACGTTCCTCTCGGAGATGACGCCGGCGCGGGCGTTCCCGAACCGGCACATGAGCATGGAGTCGCTCTACGAGTACGGTTCCCGCGCGGGGTTGTGGCGGGTGCTGCGCGTCTTCGAGCGCCGCGGCCTGCCGCTGACCATCTTCGCCGTCGCGCACGCGCTGCGACGAAACCCGGAGGCGGTGGCCGCTTTTCGCGAACTCGGCCACGAGATGGCCTGCCACGGCCTGCGCTGGAAGTCCTATCAGCTGACCGACCGCGACACCGAGCGCGCGGACATGGCCGAGGCGGTGCGCCTGCTCACCGAGCTCACCGGCGCCGCGCCGCTGGGCTGGTACACCGGCCGCGACTCACCGAACACCCGCGAGCTGGTGGTCGAGCACGGCGGCTTCGTCTACGACGCCGACTCCTACGCCGACGACCTGCCCTATTGGGTCACCGTGCACGGCCACGACCACCTGGTCGTGCCCTACACCCTCGACACCAACGACATGCGCTTCGCCTCGCCCGCGGGCTTCCCCACCGGCGAGCAGTTCTTCACGCACCTGCGCGACGCCTTCGACGTGCTGTATCGCGAAGGCGCGGAAGGCAATCCGAAGATGCTCTCGGTCGGCCTGCACTGCCGGATCGTCGGCCGCCCGGCCAGGACCGCCGCCCTCGAACGCTTCCTCGACCACGTCCAATCCCACGATCGGGTCTGGATCACCCGCCGCATAGACATCGCCGAGCATTGGCGCGCAACGCATCCCGCGCGACGCGACCGATAGTCCCGCGCCGACCGAGGCCCGCACGCGGCCGGTCGCCGGGGAACCGGCCGCGTGCTCGGGGGGATCAGGCGAACAGGTCGCGGACGAACGGGATCGAGTCCGGCAGTGACGCGTTCACGGTTCCGCTGTGGTCGTCGGGATAGGTGTGCAACTGGACAGGCTGCCCGTTCGCCTTCAGCACGGCGGCGAACCGCAGCGTCTCGGGGGTGAGGACGTCGGTGTCTCGCAGCCCCTGACCCATGAACAGCGGCTTGTCGTAGCCGGTCTCGGGCAGCCCGAGGTAGCGGGTGAGCAGCCCGTGCAGGTCGGGGATCTGCGACAGCGGCCTGCTGAACAGGCTGCCCAGCACGACGCCCTCGGCCGCGAGCTCGTCGCCCAGCGGAACCAGGCAGTCCTCGCGTGCCTTCGCCAGCCACGACCGGCCCGCGTCGGTGAGGAAGGACTCGATGTTCAGCTCCGGGTAGGTCGTGCGCAGCCCGTTGAGGATGTAGAGCGCGTAGCCCGTGGTGTGCGGGCTGAGCTTCACCGGCGGCACGTTCGGGCCGAGCAGGGTCAGCACGTCCTCGATGTAGGCCGGCACGCCGGTGCCGACCGCGCCGCGGTAGTCGAGGTCCGGACCGCCGAATTCGGTGGCGTAGCGCGCGGTGTAGACGGCCGCGCCGCCGCCCTGGGACTGCCCGACCACCACCCACTTCTCGGCCAGCGACGGGTAGTACCCGGTCGCCGCCCGCACGGCGTCGACCACGTTGTGCGCCTCGACGACACCGTTCAGGTACGGATGCTCGCCCGGCGTGCCGAGCCCGGCGTAGTCGGCGGCGACGATCGCGTAGCCCTGCTGTAGCCAGGTGCCGAGGTAGGCCCAGTCGCGCTCGACCGCGCCCGGCCCGGCGACGCTGTACGCGCAGCCGTCGCCGAGGCCCACGGTGCCGTGCGCCCACGCGATGACCGGCCAGCCGCCCTCGGGCGGCTGGCCGGGCGGGAAGTACACGGCGGCGCTCGCGGTCGTCGGCGCGTCGCCCGCCGTGGTCGAGCTGTACAGAATGCGGGCCGAGTTCACCGAGCCGGGCAGCGTCGCGGCCGGCGACAGCGGGGCGACCGACTCGACCGTGCCGACCGGCGTCGCGGTCGCGACGGGCGAGTTCAGCAGGCCGGCGGCGCAGGCGAGGGTGATCGCCGCGGCGATGACCGGTATGCGCATGGGGGCTCCTGTCCGGGTGTGCGGTCGTCCCGCGGGGATGCAGGACGTATGTCCAGGTTCGAATTCGCCCCAGTCTGCCCCACCTCTCGCCGCAGGCCCGGGATTGGGTGGCGTGCGCCACACAGGCGGCACCCGCCAGGACTTGTGAACGTCCTCACAACCAGGAATGCGCGGCCGGGCGGGCGGCCGATCGGGCGCCGAACCCAAACAGTACGAGCGTTACGCTAAAACCGCACGTCAGAGCTACCAGCCGGTAGGTTGCACCTTTGCAATTAGCTCGCAAATTTCGCAGAGTTAGCAAACGGCGATCGAAACCTAGCTGAGATTCACATTTGCAACAGGTAGACGGCCATTTCGCATTGTGCAATCGTGTGGAAGTACACCCCATGGGCCTAGCAAGCCTGCAAATTGCCGCTCCAGCAGTTGAGCTGTTTCACCGCTCGGCCGTGGGGCAATCGACTTAAAACGAGGAAGTGGAGTCAGAGATGTCGAACGCCGGCACCCCGAAGACCGCTGCGGAAATCCAGCAGGACTGGGACACCAACCCCCGCTGGAAGGGCGTCACCCGCAACTACACCGCCGAGCAGGTGTCGAAGCTCCAGGGCACGGTCGTCGAAGAGGCCACCCTCGCTCGCCGCGGTTCGGAGATCCTCTGGGATCTGGTGAACAACGAGGACTACATCAACTCCCTCGGCGCCCTCACCGGCAACCAGGCCGTTCAGCAGGTCCGCGCCGGTCTGAAGGCCATCTACCTGTCCGGTTGGCAGGTCGCCGGTGACGCGAACCTGTCCGGCCACACCTACCCGGACCAGTCGCTGTACCCGGCCAACTCGGTGCCGTCGGTCGTGCGCCGCATCAACAACGCGCTGCTGCGCGCCGACGAGATCGCCAAGGTCGAGGGCGACGACTCGGTCAAGAACTGGCTCGCCCCGATCGTCGCCGACGCCGAGGCCGGCTTCGGTGGCGCGCTGAACGCCTACGAGCTGCAGAAGGCCATGATCGCGGCCGGCGCCGCCGGCGTGCACTGGGAAGACCAGCTGGCCTCGGAGAAGAAGTGCGGCCACCTCGGTGGCAAGGTGCTCATTCCCACCCAGCAGCACATCCGCACCCTGACCTCCGCGCGCCTGGCCGCCGACGTCGCCGACGTGCCCTCGGTGATCATCGCCCGCACCGACGCCGAGGCCGCCACCCTGATCACCTCGGACGTGGACGAGCGCGACCGGGAGTTCCTGGACGGCACCCGCACCGCCGAGGGCTTCTTCGGTGTGAAGAACGGCATCGAGCCCTGCATCGCGCGCGCCAAGGCCTACGCCCCGTACGCCGACCTGATCTGGATGGAGACCGGCGTGCCGGACCTCGAGGTCGCGCGCAAGTTCGCCGAGGCCGTCCGCGGCGAGTTCCCGGACCAGCTGCTGGCCTACAACTGCTCGCCGTCCTTCAACTGGAAGGCGCACCTGGACGACGCGACCATCGCGAAGTTCCAGCGTGAGCTCGGCGCGATGGGCTTCAAGTTCCAGTTCATCACCCTGGCCGGCTTCCACTCGCTCAACTACGGCATGTTCGACCTGGCCTACGGCTACGCCCGCGAGGGCATGACCGCCTTCGTCGACCTGCAGGAGCGCGAGTTCAAGGCCGCCGCCGAGCGTGGCTTCACCGCCATCAAGCACCAGCGTGAGGTCGGCGCGGGCTACTTCGACACCATCGCCACCACCGTGGACCCGAACACCTCCACCGCCGCGCTGAAGGGTTCGACCGAAGAGGGCCAGTTCCACTGAGCCACTTTGTGATTCGCCAAGGGAATGAGGTTCCCGACGTGAACACCGATAGCCCCCTCTAGGGGTGTACTGCCCTCCCCACTGAACAGCCCCGGTGGGGAGGGCATCCCTATACCTTGGACCATCGAAGGGCCGCTCACACCAGAGCAACCCCTTCCAGCCAGCGACTTAGCCACACAAACAGCAGGAGCGGGACGTGAGCAGCGAGAAGATTCAACGCGTCGGTGTCATCGGCGCCGGACAGATGGGCGCCGGCATCGCGGAGGTGTGTGCCAGGGCGCACGTCGACGTGCTCGTCTTCGAACAGACCAGGGAGCTGGCCGCCGCCGGACGCGCCCGCATCCTCCGCTCGCTCGACCGCGGCGTCAGCAGCGGCAAGATCACCGAGCGCGAGCGCGAGCAGGCCGCGTGGCGCCTGCGGTTCACCTCCGACCTCAACGACTTCGCCGACCGCCAGCTGGTGGTCGAGGCGGTGCTCGAGGACGAGAAGGTGAAGACCGCCATCTTCGCCGAGCTGGACAAGGTCGTCACCGACCCGGCGGCGGTGCTCGCCTCGAACACGTCCTCCATCCCGATCATGAAGATCGCCGTGGCCACCACCCAGCCCGAGCGCGTGGTCGGCATGCACTTCTTCAACCCCGTGCCGGTGCTGCCGCTGGTCGAGCTGGTCACCACGCTGAAGACCAGCGAGGCGGTGTCCAAGCGGGCCGAGGCGTTCGCCGGTGACGTGCTGGACAAGCAGGTCGTGCGCTCGGCCGACCGCTCCGGCTTCGTGGTCAACGCGCTGCTGGTGCCGTACCTGCTCTCGGCCATCCGCATGGTCGAGTCCGGCTTCGCCACCAAGGACGACGTCGACAAGGCCATGGTGCTCGGGTGCGCGCACCCGATGGGCCCGCTCGCGCTGACCGACCTGGTCGGCCTCGACACGGTCAAGTCGATCGCCGACTCGATGTACCAGGAGTTCAAGGAGCCGCTGTACTCGGCTCCGCCGCTGCTCATGCGTATGGTCGAGGCCGGGTTGCTCGGTAAGAAGACGGGCGCGGGGTTCTACCAGTACAACCGGGCCTGAGCTCGTTCGATTCAACCCAGGCGCTATAGCGTGCGGCGTCCATTGACCGCGGTGGGCGCCGCGCAGCCATCGAAGGGAGCAGCGCGCTCATGGTGAACGTGACCGACGGCTACGGCTCGAGCATTCTCGGCTATCCGCGAATCGGGCCGCATCGAGAACTCAAGCGGGCCCTCGAGGCCTACTGGCGCGGTGCGATTCCCCGCGACGAGTTGCTCGCGGTGGGCCGTGACATTCAGGAACGGCAGTTCAGCG
The DNA here is from genome assembly GCF_000308715.1 of Nocardia tenerifensis NBRC 101015. Lineage (GTDB taxonomy): Bacteria > Actinomycetota > Actinomycetes > Mycobacteriales > Mycobacteriaceae > Nocardia > Nocardia tenerifensis. The sequence continues at coordinate 3,308 of NZ_BAGH01000385.1, read as the reverse complement.
AACTCGCCGCCACCGGGTTGACCCAGGTCCCCGGCAACACCTTCTCCTTCTACGACCACGTGCTCGACAACGCGCTGCTGTTCGGCGCGGTGCCCAAGCGGTTCGAGCCGTTCCGGACCGAGATGGACCCGCTGGACTTCTACTTCCTGATGGCGCGCGGCAGGCCCGATCTGCCGCCGCTGGAACTGGTCCGGTTCTTCGGCACCAACTATCACTACCGCCAGCCCGAGCTGGATGCCGACACCGAGTTCTCGCTGCACCCCGAGGCGCTGCTCGACGAGTTCGACCGGGCCAAGGAGCGCGGCATCGAGCTGCGTCCGGTGGTGCTCGGCCCGCTCTCGCTGCTGCTGCTCTCCAAGGCGGGGCAGGTGCCCGGCGAGGACGAGTTCGACACGCTGAAGCTGCTCGACAAGCTGCTCCCCGCGTATGAGCAGCTGTTCGAGATCCTGGCCAAGCGCGGCTCCACCTGCGTGCAGCTGGACGAGCCCGCGTTCACCAGCGAGCGCACGCCCGCCGAGCTCGCGGCGTTCGAGGCCGCCTACCAGCGGCTGTCGAAGGCGCCGCTGCGTCCGCGCATGCTCGTCACCGGGCAGTACGGCGATTTCGGTGAGGCGCTGCGGATTCTGGCGGCCAGCAACGTCGAGGCGATCGGGCTCGACCTGGCCAGCTACCGCATCCGCCCGGAGGAGCTCGCGGAGATCCCCGGCATCCGGCGCAAGCGCCTGTACGCGGGCGTGATCAGCGGCCAGAACGTGTGGCGGGCCGACCGGCACGTCACACTGGAGTACCTGAACCAGCTCGCGCAGGTGTGTCCGGACCTGGTGGTCTCGACCGGGACCACGCTGCTGCACGTGCCCTACGACCTGCTCATCGAGTACGACATCATCGGCAACGTGGCCGACCGGCTCGCCTTTGCGAAACAGAAGGTGGGCGAGGTGGTTTCGCTGGCCAAGGCGCTCACCGACGGTCCGTCGGAGAGCTGGCGCAAGCGCCCGACCGAGGTGCACTTCAAGCAGAAACACGCGGTGCGCCAACGGGTTTACGCGGTCACGCCGGACATGCGCACGCGCGAGCCCTACGAGGTGCGCCGGGAGGCCCAGCAGGCCAAGCTGAATCTGCCGCCGGTGCCGACGACCACGCTCGGCTCGTTCCCGCAGACCGGCAAGGTCCGCCAGGCGCGCTACGAGCTCGGCCAGGGCCGGTTGTCCTTCGACGACTACAAGAAGCGGATCGAGGCCGAGATCGAGGCGACGATCCGGCTGCAGGAGGACATCGGCCTCGACGTGCTGGTGCACGGCGAGCACGAGCGCAACGACATGATCCAGTACTTCGCCGAGCTGCTCGACGGCTTCGCGACCACCCACTTCGGCTGGGTGCAGGTGTATGGATCGCGGTGCGTGCGGCCGCCGATCCTCTACGGCGACGTGTCGCGGCCCGCGCCGATGTCGGTGGAGTGGATCAGCTACGCGCAGTCGCTGACCGACAAGCCGGTCAAGGGCATGGTCACCGGGCCGGTCACCATGCTCGCCCGCTCGTTCGTGCGCCAGGACCAGCCGCTGCACGAGACCGCGGACCAGGTGGCCCTCGCCATCCGCGACGAGGTGGTCGACCTGGAGAAGGCGGGCATCGCGATCATCCAGGTCGACGAGCCCGCGCTGCGGGAGATGCTGCCGCTGCGGCCGCAGGGCCGGGCGGAGTACCTGCGCTGGGCGGTCGGCGCGTTCCGGCTCGCCACCTCGGGGGTCAAGCCGGAGACTCAGATCCACACGCACATCGGCTATTCCGGTCGCGCGGAGGTGGTCGAGGCGATCGAGGAGCTCGACTGCGACGTCACCGCGATCGTGGCGACCCGCTCGATCGACTGGGTGGTCAAGGCGCTGCAGGCGGACAGCGGCACCGAGCACCGGCTCAGCCACGGCGTCGGCCCCGGCGTGTACGAGAGCCGTTCGGCGCGCATCCCGGACATCGACGAGCTGGACGAATTGCTCACCGCCGCAGCGGAAGCCATCACGCCGGAGCGCCTGTGGGCCAATCCGGACGGCGGGCTTAAGACGCGGCACTACTGGCAGCTGGAGCCGTCGTTGCGCAATATGGTCGCGGCGGCGCGCCGGGTCCGTAGGCGCGCGCTCGAGCGCGAGTAACCGAATCACGTTGGCCGCCCTCCCTTTTCGCGGAGGGCGGCTGTCGTCGAGCTCGGCTTTCGGGTGGCGGGTGCGGGCGCCGATCATTCGCGGCGCGCGGCGGTCGTGACGTAACCCACTACCGACCTCTCGGTCCGAAGGCGAGGAATACGCGGGGTTGCGGTAGGGTTACCCCAGGCGAGTGTTGATCTTCACGCTCCCTCTCGATCCGTCGTGGATGTCTTACCTTTCGCGTCGGCGCCTCAGCTGGGTGTCATAACACCGAACGCACGGACCATCGTCCTGCGCTGCGCTGGGGTACACCCCCGATGCCTGGAAGGCACACCGCGCACCTATGACAACCAATTCTTCGAGCCCTGCCGCCACCACGACCTTCGCCGCCCTCGGCGTCGGCGCGAAGCTGGTCGGCGCCCTCACAGCGAGCGGCATCACCGCCCCGTTCCCCATCCAGGCGGCCACGCTGCCCGACACCCTGGCCGGCCGCGACGTGCTCGCGCGCGGCAAGACGGGCAGCGGCAAGACGCTGGCCTTCTCCATCCCCATGGTCGACCGCCTCGCGGCCGGTGAGCGCAGGCTCGGCCGTCGCCCCCGCGGCCTGATCCTCGCGCCGACCCGTGAGCTGGCGACCCAGATCGCCGCCGCGCTCGAGCCGATGGCCACGGCCAGCGGGCTCGCGGTGACGACCATCATGGGCGGGGTCTCCCAGCACCGGCAGGCCAAGGCCTTCGCGGCGGGCGTCGACATCGTCGTCGCCTGCCCCGGCCGCCTCGAGGACCTCATGCGCCAGCGCGTCGTCTCGCTGCAGGACGTGCGGATCACCGTCCTCGACGAGGCCGACCACATGGCCGACCTCGGCTTCCTGCCCGCGGTGACCCGCATCCTCGCGGCGACGCCGAGCGGCGGGCAGCGGCTGCTGTTCTCCGCGACGCTGGACAACGGCGTCAACAAGCTGGTCAAGCAGTTCATGCGCGACCCGGCGACGCACTCCGTCGACACGGCCGACTCGCCCGTGCCCGCGATGACCCACCACGTCTTCGAGGTCGGTGGCGTCGAGGCCAAGCGCGTGCTGGTGGAGACGCTGGCCGCCGGATCCGGGCGTCGAATCCTGTTCATGCGCACCAAGCATCAGGCGCGCAAGCTCGCCAAGCAGCTGACCACCGCGGGCAT
>NZ_BAGH01000386.1 GCF_000308715.1 Nocardia tenerifensis NBRC 101015 | reverse complement strand
CCGATCAAGAACCCGGAGGACATGCGCGGCCGCAAGATCGGCGTGCAGGACACCAACCAGCTGATCTTCAAGGCTTTGCTCACCGCCAACGGGCTCAAGCCCAGCGATGTCGTCATCGTGCCCGCGCAGTACGACCCGACGCCGCTGGCCAACGGGGAGGTCGACGGCTGGGTCAGCTACGTGACCAACGAACCGATCACGTTGACCGCCAAGGGATTCGCCAACACTCACTTCCTGTTCGCCGACTACAACCTGCCGCTGGTGGCCGAGACGCTCACCGTCAAGCAGTCCACCATCGACAAGGAGCGGGAGAAGCTGAAGGCGTTCCTGGTGGCCGAGATCAAGGGCTGGAAGGACGCGGTGGCCGACCCGGCCGAGTCCGCCAGGCTCGCGGTCGAGGTGTACGGCAAGGACCAGAAGCTCGACCTGGCCGAGCAGACGAAAGAGGCGGTGGCGCAGAACGATCTGGTCACCTCGGCGGACGCGACCGCCAACGGGCTGCTGACCATGACCGACAAGCTGATCGAGCAGAACATCACCGCGCTGCGCGCCGCCGACCTCGACATCAAGGCCGAGCAGCTGTTCGACCTGTCGGTGCTGCGCGAGGTCTACGCGGAGAATCCGGGGCTCAAGGCCTAATTGCTCATTCCGACAACGGTTTTCAGCGCGGACTGCGGGGCCGCGTGCTGTGCGTGCCGCCCGGACTGCTCGGTCCTGGCGGCGATCAGCTCGGCGGCGATCGCCACGGCCATCTCGGTGGCGGTGCGCGCGCCGAGGTCCAGCCCGGCGGGGGAGTGCAGGCGGGCGAGGGTGGCCTCCGTGAAACCGCCCGCGCGTAGGTCTTCCATGCGCTGGGTGTGCACGGTGCGCGAGCCCATGGCGCCGAGATACCCGAGCTCGGGTAGTCGCAGCGCGACCGTGAGCAAGGGGATCTCGAACTTCGGATCGTGGGAGGTGACGACAATGCCTGTGCCGCCGTCGATCTCGCCCGCGGCCGACAGCGTGTTCAGGTACCGGTGCGGCCAGTCGACCACCACCTCGGCGCCGGGGAACTTCTCCGGCTTGGCGAAGTTCTCGCGCGAGTCACAGATCGTCACGCGGTAGCCGAGCAGCCTGGCCTGCACGGTCAACGCCGCGGCGAAGCTGTTGGCGCCGAAGATGATCAGCCGCGGCGGCGGGGCGAACGAGGCGACGAACACGTCCGAGTCCGGCAGGGCGAGCAGCTCGGTGCCGTGCTTCTTGTCGGTCACCAGGTGCTGGCCGATCAGGTCCGCGTCGGAGTGCCACACGACGGTGAAGACGGTGATCCGCCGGTGCGCCGCGATCTCCGCGGCGACGAGCGGGAACTCGGGAAAGTGCCGGCGCGAGAACGGCTCGGTGAACACGTCCATCGTGGCGTCGCGGTCCGAGTCGCCGGTAGCCGCGCCGTAGCGGTGCATCGCGCGCCGGCCCGTGCGCGCGGCCTGGAGCACGGCCTCGTAGGCGATCTCCTCCAGCCCGCCGTCGGTCACCGCGCCGTAGACGCCGCCGTCCGGATCGACGAGCATCGCCGAGCCGACCGGCAAGGACGCGGAGCCCATCGTGCGCACGATGGTCGCCAGCCCGCCGGTGCGCCCGGAATGCCATACCCGCAAGAGGTCATCGACGATGTCCCGCATCTGCTCGCTCCGATCACCGTGCGGACGAGGCCGGGTAGTCACGATCGACGCCCGTCGCCAAATCGTCGCACGTGACGCACACCATATCTGCCTTGCGTGACAAATAGGTGCGCGCGCCCGAATCTCCTACGGCCTCCTGACATATCGAGGTCCAGTGCTTGTGCGCGAGCACAACGGGGTGCCCCGGAGTGTTGTGGAACACAGCCCGCGCGAGCCCGCTCGGCGCGGCGAACGCGGCGGCGGTGACC
>NZ_BAGH01000387.1 GCF_000308715.1 Nocardia tenerifensis NBRC 101015 | reverse complement strand
GCAGGGCGGCGGCCAGTTCCGCGCGGGCCGCGTCGGCGGCGGCTTGCGCCTCGCGTAGGCGTTGGGCGGCGCGGTCGACTCGGGCCTGCTGACCCGTCTGGATAGTCGGCTGGTCCGTCGAGTTGGTCGAGTGATCCGCCGGGACGGTCAGTTGGTCCGCAGACGTGGTCGGCTGATCCGCGAGAGTGGTCGGCTGGTCCGCGAGAGTGGCCTGCTGATTCGCAGGGACGGCCGGCTCATCCGCCGGGATGGTCAAGCCATTGACCGCATCGGAGTCGTCCGCTGCGGACCGGTCCGGCGCGGGCGGGAAGTTGCGCATGGCCGCCTTGGCGAACTCCTGCATGAACTCCCGGGTCGCGGCCTTGTCCTCGGCGGCGTCGCCCAGCAGCAGCCGGGTGGTCTGCGGCACCGCCAGACTCCAGTTCGACATGCCGCACAGCGCGAGCAGCAGCCGCCCGGCGTAGCGGGCGTCGACGCCGAATTGCTCTATCGCCCTGTCGAATTTCTGCTCGTAGTGCTGCGCGCGCCAGCCGTCGATGTCGTGCGCGTCGACGCCGCGGTGCAACCCCTCCCACAGCAGCAGCCGCAGCAACTGCGGGTTGTTGTTGTGGTAGTCGAACAGCTTGCCGACATAGCGGCCGGGGTCGGTCTCGGTCAACGGCTGGACCACGTCCATGAACTCGCGCATGGTGTCGATCAGGATGACGTCGAACAGCTTGTCCTTGCTGCCGAACAGGCCGTAGATGCGCTCCTTGTTCACCCCTGCCGCCTCGGCGATGCGGTCGACACGCGCGCCCGCCAGGCCGTATTCGGCGAATTCGTCACGCGCGGCACGCAGCAGCGCCTGCCTGGTCGCGTCACTGCGCTTCACGGTTGCCGTCATGACACGAACTTTACCATCTCATTAAACCAACTATTTGGTTGACAATGCTGCCGCGGCGGTCCTACTGTCGTCCCATGGCAACGCCGACACTTCCGCTCACGACCGGTACTCCGGCCGCCGCACCCGCCTCCCCGCGCGCGCACACCGCGCGCACCCTGCCCGTCTTCGTGCTCTCCGCCCTGCTGGCGACCGGCCAGATGTACGTACCGATACCCCTGTTCACGGCCATGAAGGCGGACTGGAACGTCGGCTCCGGCGTGATGACCTGGATCATCAGCGCGTTCGCCTTCGGCTACGCGGGCGGCTTCGTGCTGTTCGGCCCGCTGTCGGATCGCTACGGCCACCGCAAGGTGCTGATGACCGGCATGCTGGTCGCCTCGGTGGTCACCCTGTTGACCGGTCTGGCGTTCAGCGCGCCGGTGGCCGTCGGGCTGCGCGTCGTCCAGGGCCTCGTCGTCGGGTCGATACCGCCCGCGATCATGGCCTACGTCGCCACCCGGATCGCCCCCGCCCACCGCGCGGTCGTGACCATGTCCATCGCCACCTCGTTCCTGGCCGCCACGGTGATCGCGCAGATCGTCTCGCAGGCGGTGGTCGCCTCGTTCCCGTGGCGGACCGTGTTCCTCGCCTCGGCAGTCGTTTTCGCGGTGCTGGCGTTCGCGCTGCGCCGGGTGATGCTCGACGACGCGCCGACCGGTCGTGACCTGCCGCTGCGCCACAGCTACGCGGCGATCCCCGCCGTGTTCCGGCTGCTTCCGCTGGTCCCCATGCTGGTGGCGGGCGCGATGAGCATGGCGGTGATGGTCGGCATCTACACCGGTCTCGAACTGACCGGCGTGGTCACGGGCGCAGGCGAACTGCTCACCCTGCGGGCGGGCGCGCTGCCGGTGATGCTGGTGCTGCCGCTGCTCGCCGTGCCGCTGGCCCGTTTGTCGAAGCACAACCAGATCGCGCTCGGCGTGGTGATCGCGGCATCGGCGATGATCGTGGCCACCTTCGAGGGCAGCCACGTCGCCGTGCTCACCATCCTGCTCGCGGTGATGGTCGGCGGGCTCGGCGTGATCGCTCCGGCCGTCTTGCAGAGCGCGGGCGAACTGGGCGGCGAATCCCGGGCCGCGGCCATGTCGGTCGCCATGTTCAGCTTCTACGTGGGCGCCACCGTCGGCCCGCTGGTCGCCGCGGCCGCCGCACCGCACGGCTTCTCGGCCCTGGCCTGGACCCTGGCCGCACTGCTGGTGGGCGCGCTGGCCATGACGGTCCTCGGCCTGGCATTGCAGCGGCGCGAGCGGGCCACCGCCTGAGTCGCTCCGAAACAGCAAGGCCGGCATCGCGATCCAGCGATGCCGGCCTTTTTGCGTACCTCCGACCGAAATAACCTGCCCAGCAGGCGAATTCGACTGTTACTTCAGCACGTAGGGCGACACCGAGCTGCGATGCTCGCTGATGTCGAGAACCTTGCCCAGGGGTGGGAACGCGCGCTGCGGACAGTTCAACCGCTCGCAAACGCGGCACCCCGCGCCGATGGGGGTGGCCTTGACCTCGTCGAGATCGATTCCGTCGGCGTAGATCACGCGGCTCGCGTGGCGTAACTCGCAACCGAGGCCGATGGCGAAGGTCTTGCTCGGCTGGCCGTAGCGGGTGGCGCGGCGCTCCACCGTGCGGGCGACCCACAGATACTTGCGGCCGTCGGGCATCTGGGCGATCTGCGTCATGATCTTGCCGGGGTAGGCGAAGGTCTCGTAGACGTTCCACAGCGGGCAGGTGCCGCCGCTGGCGGAGAAGTGAAAGCCGGTGGCGGACTGGCGTTTCGACATATTGCCCGCCCGATCCACCCGGACGAAGGAGAACGGCACGCCGCGCAGCTTCGGGCGTTGCAGCGTGGAGAGCCGGTGGCAGATGGTCTCGTAGCTCTGCGTGAAGAACGCCGAGAGGCGCTCGATGTCGTAGCGGAAGTCCTCGGCCACCTCGTGAAAGTGCGTGTAGGGCAGCACGGTCGCCGCCGCGAAGTAGTTCGCCAGCCCGAGCATGGCCAGTTTGCGCGCGTCCTCGGAGGCGAAATTGCCCTCCTCGACCAGCTTTTCGAGCAGATCGCCGCACTCGAAGTAGGCGAGCTCGGCCGCGAGCTTGAACGTGCGCTGGCCGCCGGACAGGTGCGGCGCGATCTCGAGCCGCTGGGTCTGTTCGTCGTAGCGGTGCAGCACACCCTCGCCGAGGTCGATGCGCTCGACGATCTGCACGTCGTGCGCGCGCAGTATCCGCGCGACCTCGCTGTTCACGTCGCCGCCGTGGAACCGGATGCGGGCGGTGAGTTCCTCTGCGGCGGTGTCCAATTCGTGGATGTAGTTCTGCCGCTGATAGAAGAAGTCGCGCACCTCCTCGTGCGGCTTGCTGATCGCCGCGCTGCCCGAGCCGTCGGCGAACCGGTCCTCGGTGGCCGCGGCCAGCTGGGCGGAGGTGTTGCGGTAGCGGTTGTGCATGTTGACCAGCGCGCGCGCCATGCTCGGGTGCGCGGAGACCATGTCCGCGATCTCCTGGGTGTCGGCCTCGATGCCGAGTTCCTGGTCCATCACGACCTCCTGGAGTTCGGCGATGAGCCGGGTGTCGTCCTGGGAGGAGAAGAAGGTCGCGTCGACGCCGAAGACCTCGCTGATGCGCAGCAGCACCGGAACGGTGAGCGGGCGCACGTCGTGTTCGATCTGGTTCAGGTAGCTCGCCGAGATCTCCAGCTTCTGCGCGAGCGAGACCTGGCTCAGCCCCCGTTCGGTGCGCAGCTGTCGAAGCCGCGCCCCGACGTAAGTCTTGGCCATGTGTCCAAGTTTATGGCTGTTTTCGCAACCATGCCAATAAGTGGTTAGCAGTGGGCGAGGTTTAGGTGTCGGAGGTGGGGGTTACCGTCGACGGGTGTTGTTCTCGCATGTCGTCCAGGCTTCGGAGACGGTCCGCTCGACCAGGTCGCGCAAGACGAAGATCGCGACCTTCGCCGAGCTGCTGAGCGCCGCCGGTCCGGCGGAACTTGCGCCGGTGGTCGCCTGGGCCTCCGGTGAGCTCCGGCAGGGCCGGATCGGCACGGGCTGGCGCACCCTCACCACGGTGGACACTACCCCGGCTCTCGTTGCGACGCTGACGGTTTCGGCGGTCGACGCCGCGCTCACCGACCTGGCCGAGACCTCCGGCGCCGGATCGGCGGCGCGGCGCAAGGCCTTGCTCGGCGCGCTGTGGACCGCCGCGACCGCGGACGAACAGGCCTTTCTGGTTCGCCTGCTCACCGGCGAACTGCGCCAGGGGGCACTCACCGCGATCGTGGCCGAGGCCGTCGCCGCGGCCGCCGACGTGCCGGTCGAGCTGGTGCGCCGGGCGTACATGCTGTCCGGGCGGCTGCCGGTCACCGCGGTCGCGGCGCTGACCGGGGGCGTCGCGGCGCTCGCGGAGTTCCGGCTCGAGGTGGGCCGGCCGATCCAGCCCATGCTCGCCTCGCCCGGCGCGACCCTGGACGGGGCGATGACCGAGTTCGACGGCGACGTGAGCGTCGAGATCAAGATGGACGGCGCGCGGATCCAGGTGCACCGCGACGGCTCGCGGGTGTGGGTGTTCACCAGGACGCTGCGCGATATCACCGCCAGCGTGCCGGAGCTGGTCGAGCTGGTCGCCGGGCTCGACTGCACGAGCGTCGTGCTCGACGGCGAGACCCTGGCGCTCACCGACGCGGGCCGGCCGCGCCCGTTCCAGGAGACGATGAGCCGCTTCGCCGAGGTCACCTCCACCCGGGAACTGCTGCTGCACCCGTATTTCTTCGACTGCCTGCATCTGGACGGTGCGGACCTGTTGGACGCGCCGCTGTCCGAGCGCCGCGCCGCGTTGACGAAAGTGGCCGCCGCGCACAGTATTCCCGCGCTGATCCGCCCCGACGAGGAGGCCGCCGCCGAGTACTTCGACGGCGCGCTGGCGGCGGGCCACGAGGGGGTGATGATCAAGTCGCTGTCCGCGCCGTACGCGGCGGGCAGGCGCGGGCGGGCCTGGCAGAAGATCAAGCCCACGCACACCCTCGACCTGCTGGTGCTCGGCGCGGAGTGGGGCTACGGCCGCCGCACCGGCTACCTGTCGAACCTGCACCTCGGCGCCCGCGACCCGGAGACCGGCGAGCCGGTCATGGTCGGCAAGACCTTCAAGGGCCTCACCGACGCGCTGCTGCAATGGCAGACCGACGAGTTCCCCCGCCACGAACGCGATCGTGACCAGCACACCGTCTACCTGTGGCCCGAGCTCGTCGTCGAGATCGCCCTGGACGGCGTGCAGGTCAGCCCGCGCTACCCCGGCGGCGTGGCGCTGCGCTTCGCCCGCGTGGTCCGCTACCGCCCCGACAAAGACCCCACCGACGCCGACACCATCGACACGGTCCGCGCCCTCCTGCCGTAACCCGGCCACCGCGCACGGGCACGACTCGTCCGCGTCGACTCGCGACGACGTCGAACCGACCTGCCGTCGATCTCGGTGACCCAGCGGTGTCCGGTCGTCGGTTTCGCACGCGGCGTTTCGCGCGGTGGTTTCCGCGTTGTAGGTCCGGGGACAGCGTTGTTCATCGGAGGTGAGCTTCGAGGAAGGAGAGGGCGTCCGGCAGGGAAGCCAGGAAGGCGGCACTGTGGTTCTTACCGGCGTACTCCTCGAGAGTGACGCGGACGCCGGGGTTGCGGGACTGCAGGGTGGCAGCATAGGCGGGCGTTCCGGTTGGCGAGACAGCGTTGTCGGCGCTGCCGTAGCCGATCATGGCGTCGACGCGGATCGGGCCGTCGTGGAAGCCGGTGAGAGAGTGGATATCGGCTTCGAACGTCGGGGTGGGGTTGTCAGGATCGGTGACCAGCTCGGCGGGTCGGCGGCCGGCGCCGGCAGTGATCAGCTCGTGCAGGCAGAGGGTAGCCGCATCCCTGACGTATCGGGCGCCGAACTCGGAGAGGTAGGGGGAGACACTGCCCGGGCGGAGATCTTCGAGGGAGTTGAGGTAGTAAGCCGCGTAGGCAATATGGCGTCCGGGGCCCGTCGAGTCGAGGCGGAACATTTTGCGCAGGGTCTTGGCGGGGTCGGTGCGCAAGCCGGTGGCGATCACCCCGCTGAGGCCCGCTGTGTGGCCATCCGGGCCGGCAGCGAGGATCGCGGCGTTCAGGGCGGAACGCGCGCCTCCGGATTGCCCGATGACAACCCATTCGCGGGCAAGCTGGACAGGCGCCGACCGAACAGCGGCGACCGCGTCCAGAACAGAGCGGGCATGGACGTGACTATTGCCGTAGCTGTACGGGCCAGGCGTGCCGAGACCTTGGTAATCGGGAGCCAGTACGGCGTAGCCGTTGTCGAGAACGGAGTTGAAGTACGTGCTGTTCCGCTTGGTTTGACGGTGGCGTGAAGGAGCGCAGTCGTCGCCGATACCGGTGGCGCCGTGGGCCCAGACCACCAACGGCCACCCACCCTCGGGCGGTGAACCGGGCGGCACATACAACGCGGCGGAAGCGAGCGCGGGTGAGTTCCGTTGATCGACGGTGGAATAGGTGAACCCGATGGCGGTGGCGGCCGAGGTGAACGACCATGCGGGGTCGAGTGCTTCGATGCCGAGTAAGCGACCGTCGGGGATATCCGCCGCGGCAGGGGCGGCAGTGAATGCGAGTGCCGTGCACACAGGTATCGCGGCCATGCGGGCCAACGAGGCAATTGCGCGACACAGCGGCATGTTTGGTGGCTCCTGGTGTCGGGTCTCCGACCGACCGGTGATGGTCGAGCCGATGACAGCGTGCGACGTGACGTGGAAGTCGGATAGCGTCCGAGAGATCGGCTCGGACGTGGACGTCCTCCTCCGCGCCTGTCGAAGGTCGATGGGTTATTCGATTCTGTGGGCGTCCCGGATGGTTCTGCCAGTGCAAATACCGGCTCCTCACCGGCGCGGGAGCGGGCCAGAATGCTGTGGGTTCGGCTTCGAGATCGGGGATGACGGTGGGTGCTGTGGTGTGGTCTCTACGCGGTATGGCGCTGGCCGTCGTGGTCGCGCTCGGCGCGGTGCTCGCACCGTCGGCGCCCGCGGACCCGCTCGACGAACTGCTCTCTCCGCCCCGCGAGATCGCCGACGCCATGCCGACGCCGCTCGGTGATCCGTTCTACGTGCCGCCGATCGGCTTCGAAAACCGTGTTCCGGGAACGGTTCTCGCCGCCCGCCCCGGCGGCACCGGCGTGACGGGAGTCCCGCTGATCTCGACCGAGCTGCTGATCCGCTCGACCGACGCCAAGGACCAGCCCGCCCCGGTGGTCGCCACCCTGCTGATGCCCGCGACGCCGTGGACCGGCGACGGACCCCGCCCGCTGGTGACCCTGAATCCGGCGATCGACTCGCTCGGGCACCGGTGCGCGCCGTCCTATGAGCTGCGCATGGTGTCGAGCAAGCTGTGGATGGCGCAGATCCCGCTGTCCAAGGGCTTCGCCGTGCTCGTGCCGGATCATCAGGGCCCGCGCCAGGCGTACGCGGCGGGGCTGATGGCCGGGCACGCCGTGCTCGACTCGATCCGGGCCGCCGTCCGCACGCCGGAACTCGGTCTGGCTCCCGAGTCGCCCACCGCGATCACCGGGTACTCCGGCGGCGCCATCGCCTCGGCCTGGGCCGCGCAGCTGGCGCCGCGCTACGCTCCGGAGCTGAACCTCGTCGGCGTCGCGTTCGGCGGCGTGCCCGCCGATTTCGACATGCTGATCCACACCATGAACGGCCGGGACGCCGCGTCGGGCATCTTCCTCGCCGCGACCCTGGGCCTGGCGCGGGAGTACCCGGAGATGCTGGCCCTGATGAACGACAACGGCTGGCGCCTCGTGCGGGTGGGCCGGGACTTCTGCATGGCCGCCGAGGAGTTCGTCGGGCTGGTCGCGCCGATTCCGGTGCAGGCGCTCACCGATGTGCCCGCGCCGACCGAGCTGCCGCTCATTCGGGAGATCGTGGCGCAGAACCGGCTCGGCGCCCTGCCGCCGACCATCCCGGTGCTGATGTATCACGGGCTGAACGAATGGTGGGTGCCGCTCGCCGGGGCCGAGAATCTCTATCGGGACTGGTGCGGCGGCGGTACGCAGGTGGATTTCCGGGTATATCCCGGTGAACATTTCATCGTCAGCACCAGCGGAATTCCGGGCGCGTACGCCTGGATCGAGGATCGATTCGCCGGTCGGCCGACGGCCGGGGGCTGCACCCGATTCGGCTGATAGCCGCCGGAATACGGGCCGATAGGGGACAGAAGCCAACTCTAAAGCATGGGCGACGCGCGATTAACCGCAACCACCTGGCAATCATATTGACCCGTGCCGCACACTGGACATGTGACCGTCGAATTACTGGTTCTCCTGATCGTCATCGTCACGGCACTCGCATTCGATTTCACCAATGGCTTCCACGACACCGCCAACGCGATGGCGACCTCCATCGCGACCGGCGCGCTGCGGCCCCGCGTCGCGGTCGCGTTGTCGGCGTTGCTGAATCTGATCGGCGCGTTCCTCTCGGTCGCCGTCGCCGCCACCGTGGCCAAGGGCATCGTTCGACTCGACGCCGTGCAGGGCCATGACCTGCTCATCATCGTCTTCGCCGGCCTGGTCGGCGGCATCCTCTGGAACCTGCTCACCTGGCTGTTCGGCCTGCCGTCGAGCTCCTCGCACGCGCTGTTCGGCGGCCTGATCGGCGCCACCCTCGCCGCGCTCGGCTTCAGCGGCGTGATCTGGGCGGCCGGCTCGGATGGCGTGCTCACCAAGATCATCCTGCCCGCCGTGCTCGCGCCGATCGTCGCGGCGCTGGTCTCGGCGCTCGGCACCTGGCTGGTCTACCGGATCACCGGCAAGTCCGACCAGGCCAAGGTGGAGACGGGCTTTCGCTGGGGCCAGATCGGCTCGGCCTCGCTGGTCTCGCTGGCGCACGGCACCAACGACGCGCAGAAGACGATGGGCGTGATCTTCCTCGCGCTGGTCGCGCACGGCTCGCTCACCAAGAACGACGACATGCCGCTCTGGGTGATGGCCGCCTGCGCGGTCGCCATCGCGGCGGGCACCTATCTCGGCGGCTGGCGGATCATCCGGACGCTCGGCAAGGGCCTCGTCGAGATCGAGTCGCCGCAGGGCCTGGCGGCCGAATCCGCGTCGGCCGCGATCATTCTCACCTCCGCCCACTTCGGGCTGCCGCTGTCGACCACGCAGACCGCGACCGGATCTATCCTGGGGACCGGACTCGGCAAGGGTGCCGAGGTGCGCTGGGGCGTGATGGGCCGGATGGTGGTCGCCTGGCTGTTCACGCTGCCGCTGGCCGGCGTGGCCGGCGCCGCGTGCTGGGCGATCGCGCACTTCATCGGCGGGCTGGCCGGCGTGCTGGTGGTGTTCGTCATCCTGCTGGCGCTGTCGGCCTTGATCTACCTGCGGTCGCGGCGCGATCCGGTCGATACCAGCAATGTCAACGAGTGGCCCGCGGACGCGCCCGTAGTGGCGGCCGATGGTGTGCGGGCCGACGAACCGGCCCGCACCGACCGGCCGACCGGCCGGGGCGAGACCGCTCGACCCGGCGGGAAGACACAGCCCGGCAAGCCGACGCGTTCGGCTCAGGTCTAGGAGGAGTAGGACGTGCATACGCTCATCACGAACCTGAACTCCCTGTGGAAGGTGACCCTGGCCGGGTTGCTGCTCGGGGCGGGCCTGCCGATGGTGTTCGCGGTCGGCGTCCGGTTCTGGTCGGCGGCGGAGCCGGTGACGGCGGACGGGCGGGTGGCGCGACGCGACTACCTCGCGCTCTCGGTCGCGATACTGTGCTTCGGGCTGATCATCGCGGCGATCATCACCGGGATCCTGTATACGGCAAAGGCTTTCATCGCCGCGAGGTTCGGCGTCCACCTGTTCGGACAGTCCTGAAGGGCGCAATGTGACCGATCAAGCGAAATCCGCAGAGCTCAGGCCGAAGGTGCTCGGCCGGATCATCGGCTGGCTGCGCGCGGGCTACCCCCAGGGGGTCCCGCACTCGGATTATGTGGCGTTGTTCGCGGTGCTGCACCGGCACCTCACCGACTTCGAGGTGGTCTCGATCGCCGAGGAGCTCGCCGCGGAGAAACCGGACAGCGCGATCACCCGTGCGGAGATCGAGGAGGCGATCGCGCGATTCGCGAAGGAGCAGCCCGCCGACACCGACGTCGCCCGGGTGGCCTCCCACCTCGCGGCGGGCGGGTGGCCGCTGGCCGCCCCGCCGACCGACGTCGACTAGCGCCGGCGTGCACCGATGCCACCCTTTCTGAACGCCATCATCGACTGGCTGCGGGCCGGATATCCGGAGGGTGTCCCGGAGTCCGACTACATCCCGCTGCTCGCGCTGCTGCGCCGGCGCCTCTCCGACGACGAGGTGCGCCAGATCGCCGCCGAACTGGCGGGCTCGGGCGACCTGCCCGCCGACAAGACCGACATCCAGGTGATGATCACCAAGGTCACCAACGAGATGCCGTCGGAGGCGGACGTTCTCCGTGTCCAGACGCGGCTGGAGGCGCACGCCTGGCCGCAGGACGGCTCCGCGGACCAGTGAACCGGTATCACCCGAAGTCGTTGGTGGAGTTCACGTTACGTCTGTAGGCCGTGAGTTCGCGATCCGCTCCGATCCCTCGGCGGCCGCGACACGATCGGACCGGTCGCCGAAAACCTCCGCGCGAAACTCCCAGCGGACTCCCAGCGGAGTTCGGGGCGAGCACTCAGCCGAGCGGCGCAGACTGTGCTGAGTCGGAATCCCGGCTCCGCGACAACTCCACCCGGTGGGCACTGCCCGGCCCACCACCCCGCGGCCGGCGGCGGCGGTCTCCCTCGCCCCCGCCGCCGGCCGCATTCTTCAACGACTCTCAGGTCGGACAGGGGTAAGCGCTCAGGTGCGACGGGCAGGGTGGATCTTGTCGAACTTCGGTGGACCGGCTGCCCCGGTCCACCCCTCCCCGCGGTCGGCGGCGTTACTCCTGTCGCCGCCGACCGCATACTTTTTTCGTGGACTCAGCCGGCGAGCAGGCGCAGGAAGCGCTCGACCTCGGCCTGCACCGCCGCCCGCGCGGGAGTCAGGTACTTGCGGGGATCGGACAGGCCGGGCGCGTCCGCGAGCGTGCCGCGGATGGCCTCGGTCATCAGGACATTGAGCCGGGTGGCGATGTTGACCTTCGCGATGCCGTGCTCGACCGCGGCGCGCAGGCCCTCGTCGGGTACGCCGGAGGAGCCGTGCAGCACAAGGGGGACAGGCACTTTCGCGGCGAGGTGCGCGATGAGCTCGTCGTCGAGCGCGGCGGTGCGGGTGTGCATGGCGTGCGAGGAGCCGACGGCGACGGCCAGGGCGTCCACCCCGGTGGCGGCGACGAACTCGACGGCCTCGTCCGGGTCGGTGCGCACCCCGGGGGCGTGGGCGCCGTCCTTGCCGCCCACCTCGCCGAGCTCGGCCTCGACGTGCACGTCGCGTGCGTGGCACCAGCGGGTGATGTCGGCGGTGGCGGCCACATTGGCGGCGTAGTCGAGGGTCGAGCCGTCGTACATGATCGACCGGACACCGAGATCGACTGCGGCGCGGATTAATTCGGGGTCGGTCGCGTGGTCGAGGTGCACGGCGATCCGGGCGGCGCTGTCGGCCGCGATGCGCAGGCAGGCCAGCGCGAGCGGGGCCAGGCCACCGTGGTAGCTGGCGGTGTTCTCCGAAAGCTGCAGGACGGCAGGTCTTTTCGCCGACTCGGCGGCCGCGGCGATGGCCTCGGCGTGCTCCAGGGTGATCACGTTGAAGGCGCCGAGCCCGCCGGGGCGCGCGGCGGCGATCAACTCGGAGACGGGCGTCAGCGGCATCGGTAACTCCTACAGGCTCGACACCCGTTCGACGCGGGCGCGCGGCGCGGCGCTCGACTCACGGCGCGGTTTCTTGGCGGGTGGGCAGGTCCAGCTGGGTGACCCGGACGGTCGGCGCTATGCGGGTGCGCAGGCAGCGGTCGATCTCGCCGGCGACGGGGATGACCACGGCCGCGGCGGAGGTGGCGACGGCGTCGGTGAGGATGGCGGGCCAGTCGGGCACCTGGTCGGCGGTGAGCGCGGCGATCACCGCGGCGGTCGCGGAATCGCCCGCGCCGGTGGGGTTTCCGGCCAGCGGCTCGGGCAGGGTGGCGAACCAGGCGCCCTCGGCGGTGACGGCGACCATGCCGTCGGCGCCGCGGGTGGCGACGACCGCGCGCACGCCCGACTCGATGAGCGGGTACGCCGCGGTGACCACCTCGTCGGCGGTCGCCGGCTCGACGCCGGTGAGGCGGTGCAGTTCGTCGCCGTTGGGCATGAGGATGATGCCGGGGATCTGGGCGGCCAGGCGCAGCGCCTCGCCGTCGACGTCGCAGATGGTCGGCACGTCGGCGGCGATGGCGGTGCGCGCGATCTCGGCGGGCAGCGACGCCGCGATGCCGCCGGGCAGCGAGCCGGAGATGACGAGGCCGTCGATGTCGGGCAGCATGCCCGCGACCCGGACCGCGAGCTGCTCGGCGGCGTGCGGATTGGACACGCGCGCGCCGGGCTCCCACAGCGCGGTCGCCGTGCCGTCCGCGGACTCGCTGATCACCACGGTGCGCCGGACCCAGGGCAGCGCGTGCACGAAGTCGACCGGCATCTCCAGCTCGGCGGCCGCCGCGAACGCGTGATCGGCGAAACCGGTTGCCCTGGCGTACTTTCCGAGCTGGTTCAGCACCCGGGTGACATTGATGCCCTTGCCGCCGATGCGCTGCTCGACCGAGCGCACCCGATGGGCCTGGCCGCGCGCGAAGTGCTCGACGCGGTAGGTCATGTCGTAGGCGGGATTCATCGTCACGGTGAGGATCACGACAACCACTCTCCTCGCCTGAGCACCCGGCGCAACCGCAGGCTCTCGTCGACGATCAGTAGGTCGGCGAAGTATCCCGCGCGCAGGTCGCCGACCTCGGGTAGCCGCAGGGCCGCCGCTGGGGTGGCCGTCGCCGCGCGCACCGCGTCGGCCAGCGGCACGCCGGACTCGCGCACCGCGCGTGCCACACAGTCGAGCAGGGTGCTGACGCCGCCGGCGATCGAGCCGTTGGCGATCCGGGCGACCCCGTGCCGGACGGTCACCGACTGCGGACCCAGCCGGTACTCGCCGTCCGACAGCCCCGCCGCCTGCATGGCGTCGGTGATCAGCGCGACCCGCCCCGGCGCGGTCGCGAAGACCAGCGCGGCGAAGCCGGGGTCGACGTGCACCCCGTCCCCGATCAGCTCGACCGTCGCGTGCCCGGCCGCCGCGGCGACCAGGCCGGCGGCCACCGGACCCGGCTCGCGATGGTGCAGCGGCGGCAAGCCGTTCGCCAGGTGGGTGACCACGGTGCCAACGCCGGTGGGCCGCAAAGCTTTCCGGAACGAGGCATAGTCGGCGTTGCTGTGCCCCAGCGCGACGACCACGCCGTTGTCGGTAAGTCGTTGCGCGACAGCGTCGTAGCCGGCCCGCTCGGGCGCGAGCGTCATCATCCGCAGCTGCCCGTCGGCGGCGGTGAGCAGCCGATCGGTCAGTTCGAGATCGGGATCGCGCAGATAACGCGGATCCTGGGCCCCGCACCGCGCCTCCGACAGAAACGGGCCCTCGGCGTGCACGCCGCCGAGCAGCTCCTCCGTCGCCAGCTCCCGCAGCACCGCGGTCTGCTCGACCATGTCCGCGGCCGCCGCGGTGACGATGCTCGCGACGACCGTCGTCGAGCCGCTCGCGTGATGGAACCGCGCGGCCGCGCGCGCCTGCGCCGCGTCGACGGTGTCGAACCGATGCCCGAATCCGCCGTGATTGTGGATGTCGACCAGGCCGGGCAGCAGCGTGCCCGCGAAGCGGGGCTCCGGCGAGTCTGGATGTGCCGCACGCCATTCCGGGAACGACAGCACGGTGGCGATCCGCTCGCCGTCGATCGAGACCACGCCGTCGTCCAGCGACGCGTTCGCCGAGACGACCCGTCCGCGGACGACCGATTCGGCGCCGGTCAGCACGCCGGCCCCGCCGGAGACCACCGGGCGTCGCTCATGCGAGCGCTCCCTGCCTGGCGAAGAGCGCGGCGCCGGCGAGCCCGGCCCGCGCGCCGTACTCGCCCAGCACGACGCGCGGGGCCGGAACGAGCCGGAGTCGATCGGCAATGGCCTGATGCAGCGGCTCGGTCAGCGCGGCGCCCGCGCCGGCCAGTCCGCCGCCGAGGATGATGAGCTCGGGGCAGGCCGCGTGCACGAGGCCGATGAGGCCGTCGGCGAGGGCGTCGACGGCGTCGACCAGGACGGCCTTGGCGTCCGTGTCGGTCTCCACCAGCGCGAAAACCTCTGCCGCACCACCGATCTCGCGTCCGGTGCGGCGAGTGTAGGCGCGGGCTATGGACGCGCCCGAGGCCACGGTCTCGACGCAGCCGGTATTGCCGCACGGGCACGGCAGGCCGTCCGCGCGGACCGGAATGTGGCCGTACTCGCCGACCTGACCGTAGGTACTGCGCAGCAGGCGGCCGCCGACGGAGAGCGTGCCGGAGATGCCGGTGCCGAGAATGACCACGCAGACGTTGTCGTAACCGCGCCCGGCGCCGAAGCGCCACTCGGCCCAACCCGCCACGGCCACATCGTGTTCGATCAGCACCGGGATACCCCAGCGGTCGACGAACCGATCGCCGACCTCGACGTCGCGCCAGCCGACATTGCTGCTGAACACCGCGATCGATCGGACGGTGTCCACGATGCCCGGCAGCACGACGGCCGCCCGCCCGACCCGGCCGCGCTGCTCGGCGGTGAGCTCGGCGAGCAACCGATCGCCGAGGGCGCCCATGGCCTCGAACGCCGCCTCGCCCTGCGGGGTCGCGACGGCGCCGACGGCGAACACGGCGCCTGCGGCGTCGGTGATCTCACCCTTGATGGTGGTGCCGCCGACGTCGAGCCCGAGCACGAGCGCGTCCTCGGCCAACGCGTCCGGCTGCGGTACCGCAGCCGGACGCATCGGTGTGCCGCCGCGGCGAGCCGCCGCGGTCGAGCCGGCAGTCTCGGCCGCGGGCCGGGCGACACCGGTCGGGGACGTCTGGTCGGCGGACGGCGCCGCCTCGTCGTGCCGCGTCTCGGCCGGGTCCCGCGCAACTCTCATGGTTCGCACAGTAGTTTCCGGCGCGTCGAGCGGCGAGATCCCCGGCGAGGCCGCCGCTGGGTTGGGTTTCACCGGGCCGGTCCGCTCACTGATCGAGGACGACCGAGCGATTGAGGCCACGCGGGTGGTCGGGGTCGAGGCCGAGATCGGCCGCGCGCAGCACGCAGAGCTGGTGGACGCGGACCAGATCGGCCATCGGGTCGATGTCCCGGTGCTCGAAGTTGCGCGCCGGTACCGGCGATGTCGGCGGCGAAGTTCGGCACGAGCGGGCCGAAGGCCCAGACCGCGCGGCCGGGCGCCGAGATGGCGATCGGGCCGTGGCGGTACTCGGTGGCCAGGTAGGACTCGGTCCAGGACTGGCAGGATTCGCGCAGTTTCAGGCCGGACTCCTCGGCGATCGCGGCGCCGAGGCCCATGCCGACGAAGCTGATCTCCTCGGCGTGGCGCACGTCGGCGAGCGAGACCGCCGGATCCTCGGCCAGCACCGCGCGGGCCTGCTCGATCACCGGGGCGAGATCCTCGCCGAGATGCCAGCGCAGGATCGCCAGGGCGGTGGTGGCGAAGCGGGTCTGCACCACCGACTGCTCGTCGACCTCGTCGATCAGGATCGGGTCGCCCAGCTCGAGCACCGGGGTGCCGGGGCTCGAGCAGATGACGGTGCGCGGAATGTGCGAGGGGATCTCGCGCATGGCGTTGACCACCTCGGTGGTCGTGCCGGAGCGGCAGATCACCAGGTAGCGGTCGTACTCGCGGCCGGAGCGGACCTCGCTGGCGGGCCAGGCGTCGGTCAGGCCGTGGCCGGCGCCCTCGCGCAGCGCCGCGATCGCCTTGGACATGAAAAGGGAAGTGCCGCAACCGATCACGGCGACTCGCTCACCCTTGCGGGGGAGGATGTCGCGGTGCTCGGCGGCGATCGTTTCGGCGCGCGCCCAGTCGTCAGGCTGGGTGGCGACCTCGTTGGCCAGGTGGGTGGCGGGCGTGGGTTCGACGGAGATCGGCACAACAACAGAATCCGCCCGGTGATCGTTCATGTCAAATTTACGAGCGAATCGGTCACATATGAGCAAGCTTGGGTCTATGTTGATAGTCGGTCGATCAGTTCGATCCATCATCGGCTGTCCAGTGGCGCCCGGTGTGCGAATTTGAAAGGTTCTACTCGTGAAAAGACCACTCCACGGCGTGCTTGCGGGTGTCGCGATGGTCACCGGCCTCGCGCTGGCGATCTCGTCCTGTGGGTTCGGCTCCAATGACAACGCCGACTCCGACACCACGATCAGCTTCCTAGCCCCGGCCTACAGTGACGGGGCCAACGGTACGAAGGCGCTGTGGGACGGGATCATCGCGGACTTCCAGAAGAAGAACCCCGATATCAAGGTGAACCTGCAGATGGAGTCCTGGAACTCGATCAACGACGTGGTGCGCACCAAGCTCCAGTCGAAGTCGACCACGCCGGACATCCTCAACATCGACGCCTACGCCAGCTTCGCCAGCGACGGAATGCTCTACCCGGCCACCGAAATCGTCTCCCCCCAGGTGATCTCGGACATCCAGCCCGGTTTCGCGAAGAACGCCTCGCTGAACGGCACGCAGTACGCGCTGCCGCTGTTCGCCTCGACGCGCACCCTGTTCTACAACACCGACCTGTTCTCGAAGGCGGGCGTCGCCGCGCCGCCGAAGACCTGGGCCGAGCTCACCGACACGGCCAAGAAGATCCAGGCGCTCGGCGGCGGCGTCTCCGGCTACGGCCTGCCGCTCGGCAGCGAGGAGGCGCAGGGCGAGACCTCCATCTGGACCTTCGGCGCCGGCGGCCAGTGGGCCGAGGGTGACAAGATCACCGTCGACACCCCGGCGAACCTGGAGGGCGTGCGCGCGATGCGCGAACTCGCCGATGCCGGTGTCACGCAGCCGAATCCGGGCGCGACCGACCGCAAGGACGTCATCAACGCGTTCATCCAGGGCAAGATCGGCATGATCGAGGGCCTGCCCCCGACCATCGGCCAGATCGCCGCGAAGAACCCGGCCCTGAAGTACTCGACCGCGCCGACGCCGACCAAGTCCGGCACCCCGGTGACCCTCGGCGTCGCCGATCATCTGATGGCGTTCAAGAAGGACGGCAAGAAGACCGAGTCGATCAAGAAGTTCCTCGACTTCTTCTACACCGCCGACGTCTACTCGAACTTCGTGTCCAAGGAGGGCTTCATCCCGATCACCAACTCCGCCGCCACCAAGCTGGCCGCGGACCCGGTGACCAAGGCCTTCGGCTCGACCCTCGCGGTGGCGCAGTTCTACCCGAGCAACAACCCGAAGTGGGCGGCGGCGCAGGGCGCCATCCGGCAGCAGATGGGCACCATCGCACAGGGCACCGACCCGGCCCAGGTGTTGCAGCGCATACAGGAAGCCGCGAAATAGCGTGCGACGGAAAGGAACTCTGGCGGCGATACCGTGGATCGGGCCCGCGCTGGTCTTGATCGCGGCTATCGTCGCCTTTCCCGCCTGCTACATGGTGTGGACGAGTACCCGGGATCTGAGCGCCTACGGTCAAGACCGCGGCGGGGCGGGTCTCGAGAACTTCCGCACCCTGTTCGGGATCTCCGAGCTCGGCTCGGTGCTGGCGCACACGGTGGTCTGGGTCGTCGCCGTCGTGCTGATCACCCTGGTGATCTCGGCCGGGCTCGCCCAGTTCCTCAACAAGGACTTTCCGGGCCGCACCGCGGTGCGCATGGCCATCCTGGTGCCGTGGGCGGCCTCGGTCGTGATGACGACGACGATCTTCTACTACATGCTCGATCCCGACGTCGGCATCGCCAACCGGTTCCTGGTCGACCTCGGCCTGCTCGACCGGGGCTACGGCTTCACCAAGCAGCCGACGCCCGCGTTCCTGGTCGCGATCGGCGTCGCGGTCTTCGTCTCGATCCCGTTCACCACCTACACGATTCTCGCCGGGCTGCAGTCGATTCCGGCCGAGATCCACGAGGCGGGGCGCGTCGACGGCGCGAGCGCGTGGCAGCGTTACCGCTTCCTCACGCTGCCGCAGCTGCGTCCGGCCATCGCGGTGGCGACGATCATCAACATCATCAACGCGTTCAACTCGCTGCCGATCCTGCAGGTGATCACCGGCAGCATCGCGGGGTTCCAGGCCGACACCACGACGACGTTGATGTTCAAGCTGATTCGGCAGAACCAGCAGATCGATACGGCCGCGGCAATGAGCGTGCTGAACTTCGTGCTGATCATCGTCATCATCGCGATTTACGTGAAGGTGGTCCGGCCTACCCAGGAGGTCGACGGGTGATACGAGCGAAGCATCATCCGTCGACCGACCGGGTGCGGGTGTCCCGCATGTTGCAGGAGGTCGACGGGTGATACAAGCGAAGCATCATCCGTCGGCCGACCGGGTGCGGGTGTCCCGCACGGCGCAGGAGGTGGACGGATGACCGCTGAAGTGGCACATATCGAAAAAGTCACGGGCGCAACGGAAGTGGCCGAGTCGGCGCAGCATCGCGGCACGCGCGCCAAGCGGCGTCGCTGGGAACTGACGGCGGTCGGCGTGGTGCTCGCCGCCCTGTTCCTGCTGCCGTTCATCGTGATGGTGCTGGGCTCGCTGAAGAACCGCGCCGAAATCCTGCGCATCCCACCGACTTACGTCCCCGAGACGTGGCATCCGGACAACTACGCCACCATGTGGGACACGCCGGAGACGCCGCTGCCGTACAACCTGGCCAGCACGGTCATCATCTCGGTGTTCGCCACGGTGCTCGTCCTGCTGGTCGCCGTCCCGGCCGCGTATTACACGGCGCGGCACAGGTTTCCGGGGCGCGCGGTGTTCCTCGGCCTGGTGCTCGTCACCCAGATGTTGCAGCCGACCGTGTTGGTGACCGGCCTGATCCGGGAGTTCTTCGCGATCGGCATCAACGACACCTGGCTGGCGATGATCCTGGTGAACGCGGCGTTCAACCTGTCGTTCGCGGTGTGGATCCTGCACAGCTTCTTCGCCTCCATCCCGGTGGAGATCGAGGAGGCCGCGATGCTGGACGGGCTCAGCCGCTGGCAGATCCTGGTCCGGGTGAGCCTGCCGCTGGTCTGGCCGGGCATCGTCACCGCGACGATCTTCGTCGTGGTCTCCTGCTGGAACGAGTTCGCCGCGAGTCTGGTGGTACTCACCTCGCCCAAGAACCAGCCGTTGTCGGTGGCGCTGACGAAGTTCGTCGGCCAGTACGACACCTCCTGGCAGTACGTGTTCGCGATCTCCACGGTCGGCATCATCCCGGTCGTGATCCTGTTCGCGCTCATCGAGAAGCGTCTGGTCGCGGGCCTCACCGCGGGCAGCGTCAAGTAGTCCGGCCCGGCGGGTGGTGCGTCGCACTGCCCGCCGCCGGCCCCCTGCGTAACTCCCTCGATTCCATGGATTCACGAGAATGCGCCGGAATTCCACGGCGGTATCGCCGACCGAATATTGGGACATGCGACGAGTGACGGGTCCGGATCTCCGGGTAATTCGTCATGGCACCCGAGTAAGTGCCGTGCTATGCGCCGCCTGCCTTTTCGGATTCCCTTACTCCGGGCTCTCGATTGTCCCTGTCCGAATTTCGCCATCCCATCACGCAGGCGCTCGCCGGATACGCCGTCCGGCAGCGCATTCAGTCGTCGACCGCGCGCTGGAGCCCATGTCCCGGGCCGGGGACGCGACCGGTCGGCAGGTAGCATCGAACGGTGGCACGGCGGGACGAAGAATCGAAGGACGGTCGCAATTACGGCGGGCTGTCGCGGGAACAACGGGTGGCGCAGCGGCAGACTCGATTGATCGACGCCGCCCTCGAATTATTCGGCACCCAGGGTTATGCGGCCACTTCCATCGAGCGTCTCTGCGCGGTCGCCAATGTTTCCACGCGCAGTTTCTACGAGGATATGGGCAGCCGGGAGGCTTTGCTCATCGCGCTCGTCAACCGGATCACCTCGCACGCCGTCGAGCGGGCCATGGCGGCGCTGGCGAGAACCGAGAACGAGCCGCTGTCCACCAGGGTGGTCGAGGGCTTCCGCGCCTATCTCGCGGTGACGTGTGCGGATCATCGGTCGGCCCGGGTCTGCTATGTCGAGGTGGTCGGGGTGAGCGAGGCGGTGGAGCGGTGGCGCCGGGAGCAGCGGCGCCTGCTGTCGGCCTTGTTGATCAGCGAAGCCGAGCGCGGCGTGGAGCGCGGCGAGGCCGGGCCGAGGCGTTTCGATCTGTTCGGGCTCGCGGTGATCGGCGCGGTGAACTCGCTCGCCCAGGAGATGGTGCAGAGCACGCTGCCGGACTCGGTCGTCGGCGTGGACGAGATATGCGAGGAGATAGCGTATTTCGTGAACTCCGGGCTCGCCCTCACGTGACCGCCCGGCATCGTCGCACCGCAATCGCTACGCCTCGGCGGCATTGCTGTGATCAGATTGTCCGCGTGCCCAGAGAAACTGCAGGTCGGCCGAGGCCGTGGGGTGGTGTGCGATGACCGGACCGACCGACCGCCCGCAGCGGTGGAACCGGCTGCTCGAGCTGCTCGCCGAGTCCGGGCGGCTCTCGGTGGAGGAGGCCGCCGAGCGCCTCGGCGTGTCCTCGGCGACGGTGCGCCGCGACTTCACCGCGCTCGCCGAGCAGCAGCTGGCGACCAGAACGCACGGCGGCGTCGTCGCGACCTCGGTCGCCTACGACCTGCCTGCCCGCTACCGGCAGACCGGCGGGGAGGCCAAGCAGCGGATCGCGGAACACGCTGCGTCACTGGTGGATCCGCGCGCGGTCATCGCGATGAACGGCGGCACCACGACCACCGCGGTGGCGCGGGCGCTGGCCGGGCGCGACGACCTCGGCATGACCGGCGACGAGCAGCTCACCCTCGTCACCAACGCGCTCAATATCGCCGGGGAGATGGTGCTGCGCCCGCACATGCGCACCGTGGTCCTCGGCGGCGTCGCCC
>NZ_BAGH01000388.1 GCF_000308715.1 Nocardia tenerifensis NBRC 101015 | reverse complement strand
TCTCAGCCTCGGCCGGCACGACGCGGTGGTCCAGCTGCTGCGCGCCGACGACGCGCCCGCGCGGATCGTGCTGACCGGTCGAACGGGGCGTGGTCGAAGAACGGATCGTGCGCGGCGCGGGAGTGGACGGCTCGTCACTGAAAACCTACTGCTACCGAACAGCTTTCAGCGCTTGCACCGTCGCTTCGGTATCGGAGTCCGGTAATGAACCGGCCTTCGTCAACTTGAGGTTGACGACTCGGCATCGTCAACCTATCGTTGACGTATGACGATTCCTTACCGCCTCGACGACCTGATCGAAGGCATCAAGAAAGCCCGCCCCGACAACGTGCTCGACCAACTGTCCGACGCCGTGGTCACCGGCAATCACCTCGGCGAACTGGCCGATCACCTGATCGGCCACTTCGTTGACCAAGCCCGCCGCGCCGGCGCCTCGTGGACCGATATCGGCGCGAGCATGGGCGTCACCAAACAGGCCGCGCAGAAGCGCTTCGTGCCGAAGGGCCCCGGCGAGGTGGGCCCGGCCGCCCAGACGGATTTCAGCGCGGGCTTCGCCCGATTCACCGACCGCGCCCGCTCGGTCGTCGTCGCGGCGCAGGAGGCCGCGCGCAACTCGAAGAGCCGGGAGATCGGCACCGCGCACCTGGTGCTCGGCCTGCTGGCCGAGCCGAGCGGCATCGGTGCGAAGGAGCTCCTCGTCAGCGGTCTCACCCTGGAGTCCGTCCGCGACGCCGCGACGGCCGCGCTGCCCGCCCCGTCCGAGGACATCCCCGCGCTCATTCCGTTCGACGCGGACGCCAAGAAGGCCCTCGAGCTGACCTTCCGGGAGGCGCTTCGCCTGGGCCACAACTACATCGGCACCGAACACATCCTGCTCGCCCTGCTCGAACAGGAGAACGGCGATGGTCTGCTCACCGGGCTCGGCATGGACAAGGCCAAGACCGAGGCCCACATCGTCGAACTGCTCTCGGCGTACATGGAGGGCAAGGCGTGAGGCGAGGGTGGGCGTGATCGCCCGCGCGGCGGCCGTTCGACGGCGAATCCGCCGGGCGCGCATGGGTGTTCGCGCCGTCAGGACCGCGGGGGCGCGCCGGCGCCGGGCCCTCCGTTCGCGCGGTGCGATGACGCACCGGCGACCATGGCAGGTCGAGCCGCGCCCGCTCGGCCTGCCGCGCGCCGCATAGGACCTAGGCGCGTCCGCGCAGTCCGCCGCCCCAACGAGGCCACTGCGCTTGGGGTTTCGGCTCGGCGACCAGCGGCGCGCGATCGATGTCGGTGACGTACAGCGGCAGGTGCGGCGCCAGTTCTTCCAACAGTGCCAACGTCTTTCCGCCCTGCGCGGCCCGGTACTCGGGCATGGTCAACCCGACGATCTGCAGGAAACGCATTCTGCCGTGCGGGGTCTCGATGCTGCCGAGCTCCGGATCGAGCGCGAATCCGACGGCGTGGATGCCCGAACCCGGCTGATCTGCGGCGATCGGGCCGTTCGCCTTGATGGTGTGCCCCGGCTCGAACCACTTGCCGGACTGGAAGACATAGCGCGCGAGATTCTGCAGGAAGTTCGCGGGCCACACCGGCGGCTCGGTGTCGGTGGGCCTGCGAACCAGCCGGAAGGTGAACTCGAAGCCCCAGCCGGACTCGTCGGGGTTGTCCCACTCCTTCTCGTACAGCTCGGTCATGCCGTAACTGATGTAGTGCCAGTGCGGTACCGGCTCGGTGCGTGAGTACGCGCTGATCCCGTCGAGCGGGTCGGGCCCGCCGAGCGACCAGCGGTGATCGGTGGCCCAATGGAAAGGTTCGATATCGCCGTACAACGGCCGCAGCGCGGCGTCGATGGCATGCCAGCCGGGTGCTTCACTCACCACGCAACCATAGGCCGCGCGCCCACGCCGGGGCCGCGGCGTCAAGCCTCCGGGACGTTGCGGTCCAGTTCGTCGAGCCAGGCCGCGACCGAGGCGTCGCTCGGCGCGCGCCAGTCGCCGCGCGGCGACAGCGAGCCGCCCGACCCGACCTTCGGCGCGTTGGGCAGCGTGGAACGCTTGAACTGGCTGGTCTGCACGAACCGGCGCAGGAACTCCGCGAGCCACCGTTTGATGGTGGGCAGATCGTAGGCGTTGCGCTGGTCGGCGGGGATCAGGTCGGGCCAGGGCCCCCGTTCCCGATCCGACCACGCGTGCCGGGCCAGGTAGGCGACGCGACTCGGGCGGTAGCCGAAGCGGAGCAGGTAGTAGAGGTGGAAGTCCTGGAGTTCGTAGGGCCCGACGGTGGCCTCCGAACTCTGGCTCGGCGCGGCGGCCTCGGTGCCGGAACCGGTGTCGGGCACCAACTCCGGCGAGATCTCCGTCCGCAGGATGGACGCGAGCACCTCGTCGGCCGCCTGCCCGAACTGCGCGGTCTCGACCGACCAGGCGATCAGATACTTGATCAGCGTCTTGGGCACCGACGCGTTCACGCTGTAGTGCGCCATGTGGTCGCCGACGCCGAAAGTGCACCAGCCCAGGGCGAGTTCGCTCAGATCGCCGGTGCCGACCACGAGCGCGCCGTGCTGGTTCGCCAGCCGGAACAGGTGCGAGGTGCGCTCGCCGGCCTGCACGTTCTCGTAGGTGACGTCGTACTGCGCCGCGCCGTCGGCGGCCGGGTGGTTCAGGTCGCGCAGCATCTGCGTGGCCGACGGACGGATGTCGATCTCCCGCGCGGTCACGCCGAGCGCGTCCATCAGCCGATGCGCGTCGGTGCGGGTCCGCCCGCTGGTCGCGAAGCCGGGCATGGTGTAGGCCAGCACATTCGCCCGCGGCAGCCCGAGCCGGTCCATCGTCTTGGCGGCCACGATCAGCGCGAGCGTCGAGTCGAGGCCGCCGGAGACGCCGATGACCACGCGTTGCAGGCCGGTGGCGCGCAGCCGGGTGCTCAGGCCCTCGACCTGGATGTGCTGCACCTCGGCGCAGCGATCGTTGCGCACCGCCGGGTCGGCGGGAACGTAAGGGAAGCGCGCTATTTCGCGCCGCAGCTCGACCGGGCCCGCGGGGATCGGCAGCTCCACCTCGATGTGGCGCAGCCCGGCCAGGCGCTCCCGATGGTCGTGCACATTGTCGGCGAAGCTGGTGGTGCGCAACCGATCCGCGGCGAGGCGGCGCAGATCCAGGTCGGCGGTGACCAGCTGGGGATGGTCGGCGAAGCGCTCGCCCTCGGCGAGCAGGTCGCCGTTCTCGCACACCAGCGCCTGCCCGTCCCATGCCAGATCCGTCGTCGACTCCCCGTGTCCCGCAGCCGAATACAGGTAGGCGGCCAGGTAGCGCGCCGAGTGCGAGGTGCACAGCGCCCTGCGGTAGTCCGCCTTGCCGATGACGATATTGCTCGCCGACAGGTTGACCAGCACGGTCGCCCCGGCCAGCGCGGCGAAACCGCTGGGCGGCAACGGAACCCATCCGTCCTCGCAGATCTCCAGGTGGCACACGAAACCCTCGAGATTGCTGGCCGTGAACAGCAGATCGGCGCCGAACGGCACCCGCTGTCCGGCGATCGTGACGTGCGTTCGCAGGTTCTCGCGGGCCGCCGCGAACTGGCGCTTCTCGTAGAACTCCCGATAGTTGGGCAGGTAACTCTTCGGCACCGCGCCGAGCACGACGCCCCGGCACACCGCGACGGCGCAGTTGAACAATCGCCCCTGGCTGCGCACCGGCGCGCCCACCACCAGCACCGTGTCGATGTCGGCGCTCTCGGCGACCACCCGGGCCAGCGCGGCCTGCACGGCGTCGTCCAGCGCGTCCTGATGGAACAGGTCGTCGGCGGTGTAGCCGGACAGTCCCAGCTCGGGGAAGACGGTCAGCACCACCGCGTCGGCCGCCGCCTGCCTGGCCAGCAGCAGCGTCTGCTCGGCGTTGTACGCGGGATCGGCCACGCGTAGCCGGGGCACGGCCACCGCCACCCGGGCGAAATCGTGCCGATAGAGCGAGTCGAAGGGCAGTTCGCGCACTGCCGTCCCCCTTCGCCGAGGAGCCGGAATGATCATGTTTCCCCTCCGGAACCTACCCTCGATCGCGGCCCGCTAAGCTATAGCAATGGCGGATGAAACGGATTCCGACCTAATCGCGGGGGAACGACGCGCCGATCTTCTGCGTGCGCTTTCTTATGTCTCCACGGAGTCGCAGCCCGACGGCGGCTACGTCGTCAACGGCGACCTTCCGCCCGAGGTGGCGCCCCCGTTCATCCGGGCGATCATGCGGGTCGAAGCGGAGTTGCTGCTGCACGACGCCGAGCTGGTCACCGTGGAGGGCGGCGAGCCGAGGTCCCCGGAGGAGCGCCGGACCGACGCGTTCGTGGCCCTCGTGCTGCGCGTCGACGACCGGGCGTAGGCCCGCGCCGCGCCTGGGCCTCGACCGGAAAGAGCGGGTCGCGGATCTTGCACTCGGCACCCCGGAGTGCTAAAAATGGCATTGGCACTCTCTACCGGTGAGTGCCAGGTCGGGACGGTGAGACCGGGTTCCATCGACACCCTCGGTCGTCCGTCGCGGGCACCGAACCTGGCCAGCGTAATGGGGCGATCCAACCTGTGGTCGTCCTGTGTGTCAGCCATATACATGGAGGATCTCAACAACGCCATGGCCAAGACAATTGCGTACGACGAAGAGGCTCGCCGCGGCCTCGAGCGGGGCCTGAACGCCCTTGCCGACGCGGTCAAGGTGACGCTGGGCCCGAAGGGTCGCAACGTTGTCCTGGAGAAGAAGTGGGGCGCCCCCACGATCACCAACGATGGTGTGTCCATCGCCAAGGAGATCGAGCTGGAGGACCCGTACGAGAAGATCGGCGCCGAGCTGGTCAAGGAAGTCGCCAAGAAGACCGACGACGTCGCGGGCGACGGCACCACCACCGCCACCGTGCTCGCCCAGGCGCTCGTGCGTGAGGGTCTGCGCAACGTCGCGGCCGGCGCGAACCCGCTGGGCCTGAAGCGCGGCATCGAGAAGGCCGTCGAGGCCGTCACCGCCAAGCTGCTCGACACCGCCAAGGAGATCGACACCAAGGAGCAGATCGCTGCTACCGCCGGTATCTCCGCGGGCGACTCGTCCATCGGTGAGCTCATCGCCGAGGCCATGGACAAGGTCGGCAAGGAAGGCGTCATCACCGTCGAGGAGAGCAACACCTTCGGCCTCCAGCTGGAGCTCACCGAGGGCATGCGCTTCGACAAGGGCTACATCTCGGGTTACTTCGTCACCGACCCGGAGCGTCAGGAAGCGGTCCTCGAGGATCCGTACATCCTGCTGGTCGGCTCGAAGATCTCGACCGTCAAGGACCTGCTGCCGCTGCTGGAGAAGGTCATCCAGGCCGGCAAGCCGCTGCTGATCATCGCCGAGGACGTCGAGGGCGAGGCCCTGTCCACCCTGGTGGTCAACAAGATTCGCGGCACCTTCAAGTCCGTCGCCGTCAAGGCGCCCGGCTTCGGTGACCGTCGCAAGGCTCAGCTCGCCGATATCGCCATCCTCACCGGTGGCGAGGTCATCAGCGAAGAGGTCGGCCTGTCCCTGGAGACCGCGGGCCTCGAGCTGCTCGGCCAGGCGCGCAAGGTCGTCATCACCAAGGACGAGACCACGATCGTCGAGGGCGCGGGCGACGCGGAGGCCATCAAGGGCCGCGTGCAGCAGATCCGTGCCGAGATCGAGAACTCGGACTCGGACTACGACCGGGAGAAGCTGCAGGAGCGGCTGGCCAAGCTGGCCGGCGGCGTCGCGGTCATCAAGGCCGGCGCGGCGACCGAGGTCGAGCTCAAGGAGCGCAAGCACCGCATCGAGGATGCCGTGCGCAACGCCAAGGCCGCCGTCGAGGAGGGCATCGTCGCCGGTGGTGGCGTGGCCCTGCTGCAGTCGGCGCCCGCGCTCGAGGATCTGAAGCTCGACGGTGACGAGGCAACCGGCGCGAACATCGTGCGCGTCGCGCTGTCGGCTCCGCTGAAGCAGATCGCCTTCAACGCCGGCCTCGAGCCGGGCGTTGTCGCCGAGAAGGTCTCCAACCTGCCTGCCGGCCACGGCCTCAACGCCGATTCCGGCGCGTACGAGGACCTGCTGGCCGCCGGTGTCGCCGACCCGGTGAAGGTCACCCGCTCCGCGCTGCAGAACGCGGCGTCGATCGCGGCCCTGTTCCTCACCACCGAGGCCGTCGTCGCCGATAAGCCGGAGAAGGCTGCCGCTCCCGCCGGCGACCCGACCGGTGGCATGGGCGGCATGGACTTCTGAGTCCGGCCACCCGGCAACGCCTTTAGAAACCGAAAGCCGGTCCACCCTCGGGTGGACCGGCTTTCGGCGTCTGCGGAGTCCCTTCCGCGTGCTTCGCGAACGACTATACAGGTTAGGCTAACCTACATTCAAGCCGTGTCCGCTGGTTCGCTTCAGATGCCCTCGACGGCGACGATGGTGAACGGCTTCGGCGTGCCGGGACCCATCGGGCCGCCCTTGTCGAATTGTGAAGAGACGACCAGGTTTTGGTCGCCGCTGTGCGCCGACGTGGTCGGCAGTCCCAGGGCTTCGTCGGTGACGCGCTTGTCCAGGGTCGCGCCCGCGCCGTCGTCGGTGACGGTCCAGCGGGCGAGGGCGTTGTCGGTGTTCTGGACGACCCAGAGGGTGTTGTCGCGCAGGTCCAGGCCGTCGCCGTGCACCAGGTTGCCGCCGCGCAGCTCGACCTTGCGGACGGCGTCGGCGGCGTTCGGGGCCAGGGAGATGCGGAACAGCTCGCCTGCGCCCATGTCGACGACCAGCAGGTATCGCCCGCTCGCGTCGGCCACGATGCCGTTGAGGGTGAAGCCGTCGGCGGCGTGCGGCGCGAGGACCGCGTTCAGGTCGAATTGTGTTGTCAGCTCGGCCTTTCCGCCGTGCGCCGCGGCCTCGGCCAGTTGCCCGGTGGTGACGCGGTAGACGACGCCGCGCACGGAGTCGGTCAGGTACGCGGTGCCGTCCGGGGTGATGGCCAGATCGTTGACGAAGCGGGCGCCCGCGCCCGGCACGTCGAAACGGGCCAGCGCGGCGCGGGTCGCGGTGTCGTACACGGTGACCCCGGCGGTCGAGTCGGTGACCCACAGTCGCCCGGCCTGATCGACCTTCAGCCCGTTGGCGGTCTTGCGCCCGTCGGCGCTCTCGGGCAGGAAGACCTCGGCGCGTTTCGTGCCCGGTGTGGCGCGGTAAACGGCGCCGGTGGAGTACGAGCCGACATAGACGTCGCCGGACCGCGGGTCGGCGGCGATGCCCTCGGGGTAGGCGCGGTCGCCGGGGAGTTCGTAGGCGGTGGCGATCCGGACGGACTGCGCGGCGGGAGCCGGCTGTGCGGTGTCGTCGGTGCTGCCGCAGGCGGCGGCAGCGGTGCAGGCCACCGCGGCGGCGATGACCGCCATGCGGCGACGCGTTGCGTGGGACATGGTCATGCCTCTCATCAAGTCTATCTTTCAGATGTATTCACATCTGAAGGTGAATACGAAGATAGATTAGAGTTCTAATATCAGTCAAGGGTCTTATGTTCGGACGGGCAGATACCATGCGGTAATGACGTCCCTGCACTCCTCCGAGCGTCTCGGCTCGTACGTGAAGCGCGCCGAGCAAGCGCTGCAGACGGCCAAGCACGCCGCGTTGAAGCCCGCGGGCGTCACCGTTCCGCAGTACGCCGCCCTGCTCTTCCTGGGGGAGAATCCCGGCATCTCCGCCGCCGCCCTGGCCCGCCTGTGCGGCGTGACGCCGCCGACGATGAACACGGTGCTGACCAACCTGCAGGACCGCGGCCTCATCGAGCGCACCCCGCACGCCTGGCACAAGAACATCCTGGAGACCCGGCTCACCGAGGCGGGCGTGGCCGTCATGAAGGACGCCGACGCACGCGCGGTCCGGGTGGAGCGGGCGGTGGCGGCCGGCTTCACCGCCGACGAACGCGCCACGCTTCAGGAACTGCTGACCCGCTGCGCGGACCTGTTCGACTCCGTGCGGCCCGAAACCCCTGCCGCACCGAGGAAATAGGCGAGATCAATCGCCCGGGCGCGTCAGCCCAGCAGGAACGCCACGAGAAAGCCCGCAGCGGTGGCCATGCCGACCCACCAGCCGCCCTCCTTGTAGGCCTCGGGCATCAGCGAGTCGGCGAGCACCGCGATGGTCGCCCCGCCCGCGAACGCCTGCACCGTGCTGATGTGCGTCTGGGAAAGGTTGTCCGACAACGCGTATCCGAGCACGGTCACCACGACGAGCGTGGAACCCGTCGCGGTCCAGAGCCAGAGCGGTCCCAGCCGCCGCACGCCGTGTTTGTCGCGCATCAGCGCGGCGCCGCTGATCGCCTCCGGCACATTGCCGACGGCGACGGCGACCAGCAGCGCCAGTCCGCCGCTGCCGCCGGAGAGGGTCACACCGAGCGCGGTGTTCTCCGGGATGCCGTCCAGCACGGCGCCGAGCAGCAGTGCCCAGCCGATCGCGCCCGCGCCCAACCGCGTCTCGATCAGGTGGTTGGCGACCACGTACAGCCCCGCCCCGGCGAAGAGCGCGAGCGCGGCGATGAACGCGCCCGCCTGGTGGAACGCGGGCTCGAACAGCTCGTTGGACACGGCGGCGATCATGGTGCCCGCGCCGAACGCCATCAGCGAGGCGAGCAACGGGCGCGGCAATGTCCAGCGCAGGCCGATCGCGGCACCGACGACCAGGGGTACGGCGGTGCCGAGCCCATAGAGCAACGCAATCAGCATGCGGCTCACCCTAATCGCCGCGGCGTTCGTGCTCCGCCGTCTGCGGCGGGCCCGCCGCGCCGCGCGCTATTCGACGACCTATTCGCCACCGCCCGCCGGCGCGCGAAGTCCCCTGGGGGACAGGACGAATCAGGCATAACGAGCGGACCGGTTCGGTGCGCAATTATTCTACGAATTCCCGTCAAAATCGCGGGCACGCATCGAGGCCCGTCGGTAACGTCCGTTTCGGCAAACAGTCAGTGACAATAGATTTGCCCGACTTCGTCCGGGATCGTCCTGTTCTGCTTCACGATCGAGCGAGCATGAGAACGCGATCATTCCATTAGTACGCATAGCGATCGATACGAAGGCGGTGAGATGGCAACTAGCCTGCCAACTTTCGGCTAACGCCTGATCAGTTGCGGGTTGATACCAACGCCCAGATCCATGTCGAGCGCTTCCTGGGCTTCTGTATTGTCTGGCGCAATGTCACAGGATGCGAATACGGGTCGAATGTATGCCGGGCAACCCGTCGAGGACCGGCAACGTCAGCGGCGTGCGCGTTTTCTGGAATCGGGCCTGACGGTCTTCGCGCGCGACGGTTACGCCAATAGTTCGGTCGGCGCCATCTGTAAGGACGCCGGACTCTCCTCACGACAGTTCTACGAGGAGTTCACCGGCCGCGAGTCCCTACTACTAGAGCTCTATGAGCAGATAGATCGCGAGTCGCGCGACGCGGTCGCGAAGTCGTTGGAGAGCAAGGCCGACGCGAGTGCGCTCGAGATCATCGACGCGTCCGTGCGCGCCTATGTCGAGTCCATCGGCTCGGATCCGCGCAAGGCGCGCGTCGCCCTAGTCGAGGTGGTCGGCGCCGGCCCGAAGGTCGAGAAGTTCCGGCTCGAACTGCGCCGGGTGTGGGGGTCGCTGCTGGCGGGCGCCGCGGAGGACGCGGCCCTGCAGGGGGAGATCCCGACCGGCGACTACGAGATGCGGGTGCTCGCGATCATCGGCGCGGTCAACTACGTCGTGGACTCCTGGAGCGGTTCGGATCCGCGTCCGCCGCTCGACGACGTCATCCGGGTGCTGAGCAGGGTGATCATGGGAGCCGTCGGCGCGTAACCGGAGATCGGCCGGGGTGCGGGAGCCGGGGACCGGTAGCGTGCGCGGGATGGAGACGGTTCCGATCCAAATGCCGGACGGCACTACGGTTCCGGTGCGGCTGATCCCGGCCGGTGGCGCGCATCGGCACCCGGCCACCCCGGACGCGCCGCGTCCGGTGGTGGTGATCGTGCCGGGCCTCGGCGTGCCCGCCGGGTACTACGAGCTGTTCGCCGCGAAACTGGCGGCGCGCGGATTCGACCTGGCGATCGCCGAGCTGCGCGGCAACGGCGACAGCACGCCGAAGCCGAGCGCCGCCAGCAGTTACGGCTACCACGAGTTGGTGTCGGTCGACTTCCCGGCGATCTTCGAGGTCGTGCGCGGCCGGTTCCCCGCCAGCACGCCGTACCTGCTCGGGCACAGCATGGGCGGCCAGTTCGCCGTGATGTACGCCGCGCGCATTCGCGGCAGGCTCGGCGGGCTGATCCTGGTCGCCTCCGGCACGCCGTATTACCGTGGCTACCCGGGGCTTTCGAGCCCCGGGATCCTCGTCGGCACCGCGGCCGCCGCGCTGACCGCTGGCCTGGCCGGCTTCTGGCCGGGCGACCGGATTCCCGCGGGCGGGTTCGGCCGTCAGTCCAAGGTGCTGATCTCGGACTGGGCGCGGCTGGCCAGGACCGGCCGGTTCCAGCCGGTCGGCGCGGACATGGACTACGAGGAGCGGATCGCCCGGCTGAAGCTGCCGGTGCTGTCGATCACCATGACCGGCGACGACCTCACGCCGCCCGGCTCGGCCGAGCACCTGCTCACCAAGCTGCCCAACGCCGACGTGACCACCTGGCACCAACCGGAACCGTTGGGGCACAACGGCTGGATCCGCGAGAACGCCACCACCATCGATCAGATCGAGAAGTGGCTGCGCGATCGTTAGGTGTGTCGGCGGCCGAGGTCGAGATGTCGGCTGAAGCCGTCGAGCATGGCGTCGAGGCCGACCTCGAAATGCTCTGCGTCCGTGGCTGATTCCGGCTCCTCGGCGCGCTGGGCGGCGACCGCGGCGATGGCGTGGCCGAGGATGTGGCCGAGCGCGTACTCGCGCACGCAGCGCGTCAGCTGCTGGGCGACCCGCGCGGAGAATCCCGCGCCCTGAAGATGTTCCACCATCCAGCCGCCGGTCTCGATCGCCAGTTCGCTGCGCACCGGGCGAGTCGCGAAGACCGGCACCGCGTTCGGGTGCCTGCGCAGCGTGGAGCGCAGCCGGTGGGCGTAGGCGCGCATCAACTCGGGCCACGGCTCCTGCCACGGCAGCGACTCCATGTCCAGCTCGGCGAACATCGCCTCGGCGA
The DNA here is from genome assembly GCF_000308715.1 of Nocardia tenerifensis NBRC 101015. Taxonomy (GTDB): domain Bacteria; phylum Actinomycetota; class Actinomycetes; order Mycobacteriales; family Mycobacteriaceae; genus Nocardia; species Nocardia tenerifensis. The sequence continues at coordinate 15,515 of NZ_BAGH01000388.1, read as the reverse complement.
CGCCGTCGAACAGCTCCCGCTGATCGGCGAAGTGCCGGTAGGCGGCCATCGGATCGGCGCCGAGCGCGGCGCCGAGTTTGCGCATGGAGAATCCGTCGACACCCGTGCGATCGATGAGGGCCAGGGCGACCGCGGCGATATGGTCGCGGTTCAGCGTGGTGCGCGTCGTCGATATGGGGCCCGGGCGGCGCGCGCGAACCACCTCGACGACGTTCTCGGACTGCACGACAGCTCTCCTCCCCGACCCGGGTCTACGGCGTAGACGTCCGCTACACCGTAGGCCCCGGCCCGCACGGCGAGGGCTATCCGCGCCGCTCGATCAGCATCTGGGTGAAGAACTCGTAGATCAGCGCCGCCTGGAACGCCGACTGCTTGTTGTCCGCCGCGCCGCCGTGGCCGCCCTCGATGTTCTCGTGGTACCAGAACTCGTGGCCCTGCTCCTCCAGCAGCGCGGCCATCTTGCGGGCGTGCCCCGGGTGCACGCGGTCGTCGCGGGTGGAGGTGGTGAGCAGGATCGGCGGGTAGGCCACGTCCGCCCGCGCGTTCTGGTACGGCGAGTACTCGCTGATGTAGCGCCACTCCTCGGGCTTGTCCGGGTCGCCGTACTCGGCGATCCACGAGGCGCCGGCGAGCAGCAGGTGGTAGCGCTTCATGTCCAGCAGCGGCACCTGGCAGACGATGGCGCCGAAGAGCTCCGGGTAGCGGGTCAGCATTACGCCCATGAGCAGCCCGCCGTTGCTCCCGCCCACCGCGCCGAGCTGGTCGGCGGTGGTGATGCCCCGTGCGACAAGGTCTTTCGCGATCGAGGAGAAGTCCTCGTACACCTTGTGGCGGTTGGCCTTCTGCACCGAGGTGTGCCACTGCGGGCCGTACTCGCCGCCGCCGCGGATATTGGTCATCACCCAGGTGCCGCCGCGTTCGAGCCAGCCCATCCCGGACGCGCCGCTGTAGGCGGGCGTGCGCGAGACCTCGAAACCGCCGTAGCCGGACATCACCGTCGGGCCGGGCGTGCCCTTGCGGTCGCGATGGCGAATCACGAAGTAGGGCACCTGGGTTCCGTCGTCGGAGGTCGCGAAGAACTGCTCGGTCTCGATGCCGTCGGCGTCGAAGAAGCCCGGCTCCTGCTTGAGCTGCTCGGTGCCGCCGCCGACCGAGCTGGCCAGCAGCGTCGCGGGCGTGGTGAAACCGCTTGTGCTGAGCATGAATTCGTCACCGCCCTCGAGCGGGTCGAGGTTCAGCACGCTGGTCGTCGCCATCGGCGGGGTGTCGGCCAGCGACTTCCTGCGCCAGCCACCCTGCTCCGGCGTCACCACGTAGAGCTTGGTCTGCACGTCCTCGAGGGTGATGAGCAACAGATGATTCTCGGTCCAGCCGTATCCGTGCAGCGAGGTGTGGGCGTCGGGGGTGAAGATCACCTCGAAATTCCGTGCGCCCGAGAGGAACTCATCGAAATCGATGGCGAGCAGCGCGCCGGCGGGGTAGTCGTTGCCGCCGACCTCCCACGGCGACTTCAGCCGGACCAGCAGCCAGTCCTTGTACCAGGACTCGCTCGCGTCGGTGGGGAGCTCCAAACGCCGCAGCGCGCCGTCGTCCTCGAGCAGGTAGACCTCCTCGTTGAAGAAGTCGGTGGCGCGGCCGACGTAGTGGCGTTCGTAGCCGGGGGTGCGGTCGTAGCCCGCGGAGACCGCGACGTCACCGGCCTCGCCCTCGAAGACGGTGACCGCGTCGGCCAGCTCGGTGCCGCGCCGCCAGCGCTTGGCGATGCGCGGGTAGCCGGAGTCGGTCAGCGAGCCGGGCCCGAAGTCGGTGCCGACGTACACCGTGTCGAGGTCGATCCAGCGCAGCTCCGACTTCGCCTCGGGCAGGTAGAAACCGCCGTCCGCCGGGGCGATGAATTCCCTTGTCGCCATGTCGAACTCGCGTACCACCTTGGCGTCCGCGCCGCCGCGCGACAGGCTGACGAGCGCGCGCGACTGCTCGGGGCGCAGCACCGCCGCCCCGCCCCACACCCAGTTCTCCTCCTCGGCGGTGGCCAGCGCGTCCAGGTCGATCAGCACGTCCCAGTCCGGCGACTCCTTGGCGTACTCGGCGAACGTGGTGCGCCGCCACACCCCGCGTGGATGCTCGGCGTCGCGCCAGAAGTTGTAGAGCCAGCTGCCGCGCCGCGCGGGGTAGGCGATCTTGGTGTCGGTGTCGAGCATGTCCAGGATGCGGCGTTCGAGCTCGCCGAAGCGGTCGGCGGAGGCGAATCGCTCCACGACGACGCTGTTGTGTGCGCGCGCCCAGTCGAGGGCCCGCTCGTCGGTCACTTCTTCGAGCCAGAGGTAAGGGTCCGTCACGTTCTGCTCAACGCCGCTCATCCCCATATTGTTGCGGAGGGGCGCGGATCGGAACGCCGGGGTCGCCGTTCGCCGGGAATTCGCGGGCGGCGGAGCCACCCGTCCGTGCGGCGGCGGACGGTACGACCGCCCGCTCAGTAGGATCGCGGGTTCGAGGCCGATCCGATCAGGAGGTTTTCTTGCCACCGTTCCTCTGGGAGCAACACTGCTGCCTGCCGCTGGTGCCCTCGGCGCGGATCGCGGACCTCGCGCGCTACCCCCTCGGCTCGTATCTGTCGGTGAACGTGGGGTATTCGCCGCACTCGACCGAGGATTCGCTGAAGCTGGTCCGGCAGTACCGCGCGGACGCGCTCGCCGACGGGCGATTCCGTCTGGTGCACAGCCACTCCGACATCGGCGATCCCGAGACCATCGCGCTCGCCTTCGATCTGGAGGACTCGGGCCCGCTCGGCGGCGACCTGGACAACGTCGCGCTGTTCTACGAGCTGGGCGTTCGCTCGATGCTGCCCACCTACAACAGCGCCAACAAGGCGGGCAGCGGCTGCCTCGACGCCGAGGACACCGGGCTCACCGCCTTCGGCCGCGACCTCGTCCGCACGCTCAACGAGGTCGGCATGTTCGTCGACGGGTCGCATTGTTCCCGGCGGACCGGTCTCGACCTGGCCACGCACAGTCAGGCGCCGATGATCTACAGCCACTCCAATTTCGCCGCGCTGTGGGAGCATCCGCGCAACATCACCGACGAACAGGCCAAGGCCTGCGCCGCCACCGGCGGGGTGATCGGACTCAACGGCGTGGGTATCTTTCTGGGCCACAACGGAGTCGGCGACGCCGCCGCGCGGGTGGAGGCGATGGCCGACCACGTCGAGTACGGCGTCGAGCTGGTCGGCCTCGAGCACATCGGGATCGGGTCGGACTACTCGTTCGACGCCGACGACTTCAACGACATGCTCATCGACCATCCCGAGCTCTTCCCCGAGTCGTACACCAAATGGGGCCCGCTGCAATGGGTTCCGCCCGAGGACCTGCTCGGCACGAGCGGGGTGCCCGGCCTGGACGAGGTGCTGGCGCGGCGCGGTTTCGACGCGGCGGAGCGGGCCGCGGTGTTCGGCGGGAACTTCTCCCGGGTCGCCGCGCAGGTCTGGCGCGACTAACCCAGGTGCGCCGCGGCCACGCGCTTGGGCACACACATCCGCCACGCCTCCACGACGAGTTCGGTCAGCTCCGCCTCGTCGATGGCGGCCAGCCGCACCCGCACCCAGTTGTATCGCTCGTCCGAGGGCCGAGGCATCATGAATTTTTCCGGCTCGGCCTCGACCAGCGCCACCCGCTCGGCCTTGGGGAACGCGAACCCCATGCGCGTCTCATCCGCCGACAGCGCGACGTAGACGATCCGCCCTATCCGATACTTCACCCGGTCCCGGACCACCGCCTCGGTCGTCCGCGGCAGGCTCATCGCCACTTGCCGCACGTCATCAGCCGTCACCATCGCTCGAGTATCGCGCGGGGGTACGACAGGTACGCGGTTTCGGAAATTGCTGTGGGCGCGATGGATTCGGTCGTGCGACCTTAAACGAGACGGACCAGCATCTTGCCGGTGTTCGCGCCGGAGAGCACGCCGAGGAAGGCGGCCGGCGCCTGCTCGAGCCCCTCGTACACCGTCTCCGCGGTGCGGATGGTCCCGTCGGCCAGCCAGGCCGACGCCTTCGCGATGTACTCGTCGAAGATCGGGAAGTAGCTGGTCACCAGCATGCCGCGCAGCGAAATCTCGCGTATCGCGGCTTTGAACAGGTCCGGGCCGGGCTCGGGGTCGCCGCCGTTGTAGCCGCTGATCGCGCCGACCAGCGCGACCCGCCCCTTCGGCCGCATGGCGTCCACGGCGACCCGCAGGTGCTCGCCGCCGACGCTGTCGAGGTAGACGTCGATGCCCTCGGGCGCGGCCGCGGCCAGTTGCCCGGCCAGATCGCCCGCGCGGTAGTCGAGGGCGGCGTCGAAGCCGAACTCGTCGAGCACCATCCGGGTCTTGGCGGGACCACCCGCGGACCCGATCACCCTGGCCGCCCCGAGCGCCTTGGCGATCTGCCCGGCGACGCTGCCCACCGCGCCCGCCGCGGCCGAGATGAACACGGTGTCACCGGGATTCACCCGCGCCACCTCGGTCAGCGTGGCGTACGCGGTGAGGCCGGTCGTGCCGAGCGCGCCGAGGTAATGCCGCGGTGCGGCGAGCGAGGTGTCGATCGGGGTGACCGCGGCCGCGTCGAGCACCGAGTACTCCCGCCAGCCCGCGAAGTGCGACACCGTGGCGCCCACCGCGATGGCCGCCGACCGCGAGGCCACCACCTCGCCGACCGCCGAACCCTCCAGCGCCTCGCCCACCTGGAACGGCTCGATGTAGGACGGGCGATCGTCCATCCGGCCCCGCATGTACGGATCCACCGACATCCAGGTGTTGCGCACCAGGACCTGTCCGTCGGCCAGTTCCGCGATCGGCCGCTCGACCAGTGCGAAGTGCTCGGCGGTCGGCACGCCGGTCGGGCGGGCGGCCAGTTGGATCTCCCGGGAGAACTGCGGCACAACGGCTTTCGGTGCCTGGCTGGGTTGTGTACTCACTGCACTGCCTCTTCTTCGGTACGTCGCGAACCTGTTCGATCCGGTACCGAGAACGCTATGAGCCTGGAACTTTCGCTCCCAGGTCCGGAAGCGCCACCATGCGGTCCGAACACGACACGCTTTCGTGGCGAACTCGGCCCGGCGGTCCGTCGGTGACAACGACTCAGGCCGGTGCTCTGACCTGGGACGGTGATGTGCCGCTCCAGCGTCGGAAGGCCTTGCGCAGGGCGCGATCGTCGGTGAATCCCAGCCGGGCAGCGACGGTGGAGGTGGTCAAATCGCCTTCGGCGAGAAGGGATTTCGCACGTTCGTAGCGGACCCGGTCGTGCTCGGCGCGCCAGCCGGTGCCGTGCTCGGCGAGTTGTCGTTGCAGGGTGCGCGGGCTGGTGGCCAGGCGGCGGGCGACCGTCGTCAGCGACGCGTCGCCGGCGGCGAGGGCCGCGGCCAGCGCGGCACGAAACGCCTCCAGCGGACCGGGGATCACGTGTGCGGTGGCCAAGACCAGGTCGGCGTGGCCGCGCAGCAGTTCGGCCAGCATCGGGTCGGCGCGGGGCAGCGCGGCGTCGGCGTCGGCGGCCGCGAAGGTGATGGTGTCGGCGGGCGCGTCGAAGTCGATGCGGTCCGTGCCGAAGGCGTCGATGAGCACGGCATGGCTGTGGGGCGCGGGCCCGCTGAAGGCGACGCGGTCCGGGATCACGGGGCGACCGGTGGCCTCGCGGGCGCGTCGCAGGTAATAGGCGAGCACGTACTCGTTGACCACCGCCGCGACCGCGGGATCGCCCGCGGTGGTCCGGAAGCCGACGGTCAGCGCCGCGTCGTGGGTGAGGTCGAACCCCTCGGCGGCCGCGGTAACCAACCGGTGATACGGCTGCGCCGACCGCAGCGCCGCGGCGAGCGTCGGCCCGTTCGTGACGAGATAGTCCCAGGTGGTGAGCGTGCCGAGCGGCGCGGCGGCGGCGACCGCGAGCCCGGCGCCCGGCTCCGGCCTGGCCCGCGCGAGCAATGTCCACAGCTCGATCAGCGAGGCGAGCGGAATCCGATTCAGCTCGCCGACGAGGGTCGCGTCGTCCACGCCGGGAATCGCGGCGAGGCGATCCGCGCCGACGCCCGCCCGCCGGGCCGTGTCGCGGACGAGCCGGATCAGGTTCGTGGACGCCGTGTCGTCGATGGGCGAAATCGCTTCATGCGCCGCGGCGGGGTTCCGAGCCGACGCCGGTCCGGGGATGACCAGCGAATCCTCGCCCGCTGATCGACGTGCTCCCACAGGCCAACAGTAGCGAGTCGAGACCGATCGGTACCTACCCGATCCGCAGCGGCCTCGGCGCGGTGTGGCCCACGGCGCATTGTTGTGGGGGACGGGTGCGCCGACTCGGCGCGGCAGAGTTAGGCTCGGTGTCGTGACTTCCCATTACGACGTTGTCGTTCTCGGTGCCGGTCCTGGCGGTTACGTCGCCGCCATCCGTGCGGCACAGTTAGGCCTCCGTACCGCGATCGTCGAGCAAAAGTACTGGGGCGGTGTGTGCCTGAATGTCGGCTGCATCCCTTCCAAGGCCCTGCTGCGCAACGCCGAGCTGGCGCACATCTTCACCAAGGAAGCCAAGACCTTCGGCATCTCGGGTGAGGTGAACTTCGACTTCGGCGCGGCGTTCGACCGCAGCCGCAAGGTGGCGGACGGCCGGGTCAAGGGCGTCCACTTCCTGATGAAGAAGAACAAGATCGACGAGTTCGACGGCAAGGGCACGTTCACCGACGCGAACACGCTCTCGGTCGAGCTCTCCAAGGGCGGAAGCGAGACGATCACGTTCGACAACGCGATCATCGCCGCGGGCACGGTCACCAAGCTGCTGCCCGGCACCCAGCTCAGCGCGAATGTGGTCACCTACGAGGAGCAGATCCTCACCCGCGACCTGCCCGGCTCGATCCTGATCGTCGGCGCGGGTGCGATCGGTATGGAGTTCGGCTACGTCCTGAAGAACTACGGCGTCGACGTGCGCATCGTGGAGTTCCTCGACCGCGCCCTGCCGAACGAGGACGCCGACGTCTCCAAGGAGATCACCAAGCAGTACAAGAAGCTCGGCATCACCATCACCACCGGTGCCGCCGTGCAGTCCATCGACGACGACGGCTCGAAGGTCACCGTCGCGATCAAGGACAACAAGTCCGGCAATGTGGAGACCGTCACCGTCGACAAGGTGCTGCAGGCCGTCGGCTTCGCGCCCCGCGTCGAGGGCTACGGCCTCGAGGCCGCCGGCGTGGAGCTCACCGACCGCGGCGCCATCGCGATCGACGACTACATGCGCACCAACGTGCCGCACATCTACGCCATCGGCGACGTCACCGCGAAGCTGCAGCTCGCCCACGTCGCGGAGGCGCAGGGCGTGGTCGCCGCCGAGACCATCGCGGGCGCGGAGACCGTCACCCTCGGCGACTACCGGATGATGCCGCGCGCCACCTTCTGCCAGCCGCAGGTCGCAAGCTTCGGCCTGACCGAGCAGCAGGCCCGCGACGAGGGCTACGACGTGAAGGTCGCCACCTTCCCGTTCACCGCCAACGGCAAGGCGCACGGCCTCGGCGACCCCACCGGTTTCGTCAAGCTCGTCGCCGACAGCAAGTACGGCGAACTGCTCGGCGGCCACCTCATCGGCCCCGACGTCTCCGAGCTGCTGCCCGAGCTCACCCTGGCCCAGAAGTGGGACCTCACCATCAACGAGCTCACCCGCAACGTGCACACCCACCCCACGCTCAGCGAGGCGCTGCAGGAGGCCTTCCACGGCCTCGCCGGTCACATGATCAACTTCTGATCCGCGCCGCGTAGCCGAACGGTGGCGTCCAGCCGAAAGGTCTGGGCGCCACCGTTTTTCGTTTCCCGTCTGGTGGTATCGGCGCGAGTTTGCTAGACAGCGAGGGTGCGTAGGTGGCTGATCGGTGGGGCGCTGGTGGTCGTCGTGGTGCTGCTGCTGGGGGTGGGTGGGTACTACCTGATGAACTCGCGCAGCTTCCAGTTGGCGGGGCGGCTGGTGAATCGGGTCGATACCGACGACAAGGTCGTGGCGCTGACCCTGGACGACGGGCCGACCGAGCGGGCGCCGGAGGTCCTGAAAATGCTTGCGGAGCAGCAGATTCCGGCGACCTTCTATCTGGTCGGCGGTGATCTCGCCGCGCACCCGGAGTACGGGCGGGCGATCGCCGAGGCCGGGCACGAGATCGGCAACCACACCTATCACCATCGCCGCATGGTCTTCACCTCCGGCGACACGGTGCGCGACGAGATCGAGCGGACCGACGCCGAGATCGCGAAAACCGGCTACCGAGGCCCGATCACGTTCCGGCCGCCCTACGGCAAGAAGCTCTGGTCGCTGCCCAAGTATCTGTCCGACCACGATCGCACCACGGTGACCTGGGATGTCGAGCCCGACGCGGGGGAGGGCGCGACCGCCGACAGCATCGCGGCGCAGGCCGTGCGCGAGGCGCGGTCCGGATCGATCATCCTGCTACACGTCATGCACCGGTGGGCCGAGCCCGCGCTGGCCGCGATACCCCGCATCGTCGCCGGCCTGCGGGCCGAGGGCTACCGCTTCGTCACCGTCTCCGAGCTGATGCGGCACTGATCAGAGCATGCCGTACGCGTGCGTCGGGGTGAGCACGGCGAGGGCGCGGCGGTCGGCGATCATGGCGCGGCGGTAGTCGTCCCAGTCGGGGTGTTCGCCGTTGGCGGCGCGGTAATAGTCGACGAGCGCGGCCACGGTGTCGTCGCCCGGATCCTCGGCGACGGGCGTGACCGAGGCGATGGCCTCGACCACGGCGTAGGCCATGAAGTCGTCGCGCGAGACGTGGATCGCCGCCCACGGCTCCCGCACGAGGTTGTGGTACTTGGCCCGGTCGGCGGTGATGGAGATCCGGATGAGGCCGTCGTCGCCGATCACGTGCAGCACGTTCGACAGCTGCGGGCGGCCGTTGCGGCGGATGGTCGTGAGCACGGACCTGCGATGGTCGCGCGCGAAGTCGACTGCGTGGGCGAGTTCCATGCCGATATTCAACCGGCAGTGATCGATGTCTCTTCCCAGGCGCGCCTAGTCCCGGTGGTACGCGGCTTGCGCCTCGCGCACGCGCGGCATGTTCCGCTCGACGACCTGGATCAGCGACTCGAGCCGCTCGGCCACCTCGGCGCCGAGCTCGGTGAGGGTGTACTCGACCCGGGGCGGGATGGTTTCGTGCACCTCGCGATGGACCATGCCGTCGCGCTCGAGGGCCTGCAGGGTCTGCGACAGCATCCGCTCGCTGACGCCGTCGACCCGCCTGCGCAGCGCGCTGAAGCGGTACGGGCCGTCGCGCAGCGCGACGAGGGCGAGGGTGCCCCAGCGGCTCGCCACGTTCTGCAAAACCGGGCGTGAGGTGCAGTTCTTCGCGAAGACGTCGGCCTCGAGCGTCGGATCGTCCAGGTCTGGCGACGATGTGCGCTGAGTGCTCATGGAATCGATGGTACCCATCGCAGGCGAAGTGGTGTAGGAATAGATAGTACTTACGAATAGTTAGTGCCATACGAACCGTACACACTTTGGAGGTAAGTCATGACCGTTGCCGTCACCGGAGCCAGCGGCCAGCTGGGCCGTCTCGTCGTCGAGGCCCTGCTGCGCGAGGGCGCGTCACCGATCGTCGCGATCGTGCGCGACCCGAGCAAAGTCGCCGACCTGGCCGAGCGCGGAGTCGATGTCCGCCAGGCGAGCTACGACGATCCGGCCTCGCTCGACCGTGCCCTCGACGGTGTCGACCGGGTACTGCTGATCTCCGGCAACGAATTCGGCGAGCGGGTCGCCCAGCACACCAACGTGATTCGCGCCGCCGAGCGGGCGGGCGTCGAGCTGCTCGCCTACACCAGCATCCCGCGCGCGAACGACAACCCGCTCGTTCTGGCGCGCGAGCACATCGGCACCGAGGCGGTGCTGGCGAGTTCGACCGTCCCGTACGCGCTGCTGCGCAACGGCTGGTACTGGGAAAACTACCTCGGCGGCCTCGCGCACGCGGTGGAGTCCGGTGTGCTGCACGGCGCGGCGGGCGAGGGCCGGGTGGCGGGCGCGGCGCGCGCCGACTACGCCGAGGCCGCCGCCAAGGTGCTCACCACCGACGGGCACGCCGGGCAGGTGTACGAGCTCGGCGGCGACGAGCGACTCACGTATGCCGAACTGGCCCAGGCTATTTCGACGGCCGCGGGCAAGCAGGTCGACTACCGGAACCTGTCCGAGGCGGACTACGCCGCCGCGCTCCAGCAGGCCGGGCTGCCCGCCGAGTACGCGACCGTGCTGGCCGACGCGGACTCGGGCATCGCCCAGGGCGTCCTCGACGTGACCAGCGGTGACCTGCAGAAGCTGCTGGGCCGCCCGTCCACTCCCGCGGTCGAGGTGTTCCGCGCGGCGCTCGCCTGAGCCGCAACGATTGTCGATGTCCCGCACACCGGCCGCGTGTGCGGGACATCAAGGCGATGCCGCTACACCCATTGCACGAGTTGCACGATGATCCCGTTGGGATCGCGCATCTGGAAGTAGCGCTCGCCCCACTCCTCGGTCTCGATCGGCGTGACGATCGGCACGCCCTCGTCGCACAGGCGCGCGTACTCGGTGTCGATGTCGTCCACCGTGAACACGACGAGCAGGCCCTCGCCCGCGCTGCCCGCGGCGCTCTTCGGCTTGAAGGAGGCCAGTCCGGTGCGCAGGTAGATGACGTTCATGCCGGCGTCGGGGCGCTCCAGCGAGACGAACCCGTCGGCCGACATCTGCTCGGCGAAGCCGAGGTGGTCGATCAGGAACCGCGCCGAGGCCTGCGGGTCGGCGACGTTGACGGAGACGGCGGAAGCGGTGATGCGCAAAGGTCCTCCTCGGGTACGAACGATAACTCTATACTTAGTACGCTGTACTTTGTAGAAGAATTCCGAGGCGACCGCACTATGACCTGAATCACGCCGATACCATCGTGGTGAGCAGGCGAGGAGGCAGGGTGGACGACGTTTCGGGCCGACGGTCCGACGAGGCGGCTCCGCAGTCCGACGGGCGCGCCGGCTCGGCGAAGCGCCGCGGCAGACAGGACCGCAGCGGCGCGGGGGACCCCGTGCGCACGCTGGAGTTGCTGTGGCGGGTGCCCGGCAGTCCGGTGCGCGGACCCAAGCAACGCAGCAGCGTGGACGCGGTGGTCGCCGCCGCCATCGAGATCGCCGACCGCGACGGCATCGCCGCGCTCACCATGCGCGCCGTCGCCACCGAGCTCGGCCTGACCCCGATGGCCACCTACACCTACGTGCCGGGCAAGGCCGAGCTGATCGACCTCATGGTGGACAAGGTCTACGGCGAGATGCCGCGCGCGGACCTCTCCGGCCTGCCCTGGCGTGACCGGGTCGCCACCGTCGCGGCCGAGAACCGCGCCATGCTGGCCCGGCATCCGTGGGTCGCCTACCTGCCGACCACCCGGCCGCCGCTCGGACCGGGCATGGCCGCCAAGTACGACCACGAACTCCGCGCGTTCGAGGACCTCGGCCTCGACGACGTCACGATGGACGCGTCGCTCACCTACCTGCTCGGCTTCGTCACCTCGGTAGCCCGCATCGCCATCGACACCGCGCGGGCGGCCTCGGACAGCGCGATGTCCGATCACCAATGGTGGGAGCGGGCCGCGCCGCTGCTCGCGCAGGTCTTCGACGCCCAGCGATTTCCGGTGGGCGCCAGGGTCGGCGCGGCCGCCGGGCAGGCGCACGACTCCGCCTACAGCGCCGACCACGCCTACGAATTCGGCCTCGCCCGGGTGCTCGACGGCTTGGCTCAGCTCATCGAGAAGCCCTGAGCGCCTGGTACTTCGGAGTGCTCAGACCCCGTCGCGCTGGATGCGCAGGGCGGTGATGGTCGAGGCGAGGCCCTCGTACTGATTGACCAGCAGCACGATCTCGATGAGGCTGCGCTCGTCGTAGTGCTCCGCCAGCGCGGCCCACCGCTCGTCGTCCACGTCGCGGGTCCGCACGAGCTGGTCGACGGCGCCGAGCAGCGCGCGGTGCTTGGCGGACCAGCCCGGCGCGTCCGGCCCGGTGCGCAGCCGCTCGAGGATCTCCGCGGTCACCCCGGCCCGCTTGCCGAGCCGGATGTGATGGTCCATCTCGTAGTCACAGTCGCGCAGGTGCGCCACGCGCAGAATGACCAGCTCCGACTCGTGCCGCGGCAACCGGCCGCCGGGCATGAGCTTGCCCGAGTAGTGCAACCAGCCGCGAAACAGCCCCTTGGTGCGGCCGAGGGTGCTGAACAGATGCGCGTCATCGGTGCCCGCAGCGCGGGAAAGCACCTGCCAGACAACCCAGTTGAGCGGACCCAGCTCGCGCAGGCGTCCGGGGGAAATGCGTGGTCGCAGCGCTGAAACCATGCTGGTCGGCTCCTGTCGCGGAGTGGAGTCCGGCGTCTGGGCGGCGCCGGGTGCGAGCCGTCAGCCTACCGGCGAGTACGCGCCGAATCGAGGCCGTGGACCGCGACCGCATGGCCGCTCGATCATCGCGGTCCCGAATTGCCCGCGCACCCTGGCGATTCCACGGTTACGATCGATTTCGTGCGACGCCGGCGGCGCGCACGGCCTGATGTGGAGAGGCGGACGAGCTCGACATGCTGGTGAGGGTCACGCCCGGAGCGCAACTCTCCGGTGCCGAACAAGAGTTCGTCGAATGCCTGCGCTCGTATCCGTCGGCCGCCCTCGCCGTGATCGACCTGCGGGTCGGCGACCGCCGGATCGACGCGGTGGTCTGGACTCCGCGCGGCCTGACCGTGCTCGAGGTCAAGGGCTTTCGGCGCAGGCAGAGCGGCATTCTCAGCATCTCCGCCGACGGCCCGTGGAAGATCAGCGACGCCGACGCGGACCTCGACGAGCCCGCAGGCAGCCCGTCGGATCGGCTGGAGCACGGCATCTCCGCGGTGCGGACCACGCTGGAGCGGGCGCTGATCGACCCGGGGCACGTGTGCGGCGCGGTCGTCCTCGTCCCGTTCCGCGGCGCGGTGGTCCGGCCGTCGCGCACCAACCTGCGTCCGGGGCTCGATGTCGTCGTCGGCAATGTCGCCGACGCCACCGAGCTGCGCATCTACATCGAGGGTTTCTCGGCCGGGCCGCGGAAGTGGACCGCGGACCGGGTGATCGGGGACTGCGCCGCGCTCGGCCTCGCCGAACTCGCGCCCTCGCGCGCCGACCTGGTCGCCGCCGGTTTCGAGCAGGTGGCGCAGGAATCGCCGAGCGTGATCGCGCGCCCGCCCAAGCCCCGCGTCGAGCCGACCCCGGGCGTCGGGACGAAACGGCACGCGTACGCCGGGTGGACCGTCGTCGCCCTGGCGGTCATCGGCATGTTCGTCGTGATCGGCGTCGTCGCCGCCTCGCTGGCCCGCGACTCCTCCCATCCGACGCCGCAGGAGACCAGCACGCCGAGCCCGACCCCCTCGCCGTCGCCGTACCATCCGACACCCTGCTGGCCGTTCCAGCAGGATTGCTGAGAGCCGCACGGCGCGAAGCGGTTTGGCGGACGCCGCGGTTCGGCTACGAATCGGCGAGCGCTACTGTTCCAGGCGTATGCCCGGCCTCGACGCGCCGCGACGGGTGGCGTGCCGCACTTCGGCTATCCATCGGTGAACGCCGAGGTGACGGCGCCGAGCCTACGGTTGCGTAGCGTCGCCGCAGTACGGCAGGCTGCGTTCGTACATCGTCAGAACCGCCGAAACCTGGGAGGACCGTCGTGGGTCACTACAAGGCGAACGTGCGTGACATCGAGTTCAATCTGTTCGAGGTGCTGGGGCTGGACAAGTTGCTCGACACGGGCGCCTACGGCGATCTGGACTCCGATACCGTGCGCGAGATCCTGGCCGAGGTGAAGCGACTGGCCGAGGGGCCGATCGCGGAGTCCTTCGCCGCCGCCGACCGGGATCCGATCGCCTTCGACCCGGCCACCTACTCCATCTCGGTGCCCGACGCGTTGCGCAAGACGATCGCCGCCATGCACGAGGCGGACTGGAGCCGGCTCGGCCTGCCCGAGGGCATGGGCGGCACGCCCGCACCCGCCGCGGTGGTGTGGGCGGTGCAGGAGATGATCAACTGCGCCAATCCGGCGGCGAACTTCTTCAACATGGGGCCGGTGATGGCCTCGGTGCTCTACAACGTCGGCAATGACCAGCAGAAGCTGTGGGCCACAAAGGGTTACGAGCGCGGCTGGCAGGGCACCATGGTGCTCACCGAGCCGGACGCGGGCTCCGACGTCGGCGCCGGCCGCACCAAGGCGATCGAGCAGCCCGACGGCACCTGGCACATCGAGGGCGTCAAGCGCTTCATCTCCGGCGGCGACGTCGGCGACACCGCCGAGAACCTCTTCCACCTGGTGCTCGCCCGGCCCGAGGGCGCGGGCCCCGGCACCAAGGGACTGTCGCTGTTCTACGTGCCGAAGTTCCTGTTCGACCCCGAGACGCTGGAGCTCGGCGCCCGCAACGGCGTCTACGCGACCAATGTCGAGCACAAGATGGGCCTGAAGTCCTCGCCGACCTGTGAACTCACCTTCGGCGCCGACACCCCCGCGGTCGGCTGGCTGGTGGGCGACGTGCACAACGGCATCGCGCAGATGTTCCAGGTGATCGAGAACGCGCGAATGATGGTGGGCATCAAGTCCTCCGGCACGCTGTCCACCGGCTACCTCAACGCGCTCGACTACGCCAAGCAGCGGATCCAGGGCGCGGACCTGACCCAGATGACCGACAAGGCCGCGCCCCGCGTGCCGATCACCCGCCACCCGGACGTGCGCCGCAGCCTCGCCCTGCAGAAGGCCTACGCCGAGGGGCTGCGCGCGGTCTACCTGTACACCGCGGCGCATCAGAATCCCGATGTGGCGGAGCTGGTTTCGGGCGCGGACGCCGAATTGGCGCACCGGGTGGACGACCTGCTGCTGCCGATCGTCAAGGGCGTCGGCTCGGAGCGGGCCTATCAGTACCTGACCGAGTCGTTGCAGACCTTCGGCGGCTCGGGCTATCTGCAGGACTACCCGATCGAGCAGTACATCCGCGACGCGAAGATCGACTCGCTGTACGAGGGCACCACCGCCATCCAGGCGCAGGACTTCTTCTTCCGCAAGATCATTCGCGACAAGGGCGTGGCGATCGGGCACGTCACCGGGCAGATCGTCGCGTTCCTAGACGCTAAGACGGGACGGTTCGAGACCGAACGCGCGCTGCTGGGCACGGCCTTGGCCGATGTGCAGGCGATGGCGGCCACGTTGACCGGCTTCCTGATGGCGGGCCAGCAGGACCCGGCCGAGCTGTACAAGGTCGGGCTCGGTTCGGTGCGCTTCCTGCTCTCGGTCGGCGACCTGCTCATCGGCTGGCGTCTGCTGGTGCATGCCGAGATCGCGGCTGCGGCGCTCGCCGCCGAGGCGTCGGCGAAGGACCGGCCGTTCTATGCCGGAAAGGTCGCGGCCGCAAGCTTTTTCGCGAAGAACGTGCTGCCGGAGCTGACCGCGAACGCGGCGATCATCGCCGCGATCGACAACGACATCATGACGCTGGACGAAGCGGCGTTCTGAGC
>NZ_BAGH01000389.1 GCF_000308715.1 Nocardia tenerifensis NBRC 101015 | reverse complement strand
CGAGGGCGACCGCGGCGCCGACGTCGCGCTCGTGGTCGAGCCGCCCTTGCGCAGCCCGTTCGCGTCGGCGGAGTCGTTCGAGGACTGGCCGCAGCCGGCCAGCAGCAAGGCCACCGCCCCGGTGACCAGGACGATGGCGGAAGTTCGCGTCATACCGTGCTTTCCCCGGTGGATCGGTGTCTGAGTGCCGCCGGGGCCACCGGCGTCCGGTGCAGCGTACCGGGGTTCAGTGGATGTGTGCCTGCCAGTCCGCGGGCACCCGGTCGCGCGGACCCGGCGTGCCCTGATCGGCCGGGTGGCTGGTCGGCGGGGCGAGTTCCGGTCCGTCGCCGTACATTTCCTCGGTCGCGAAGTTCCAGTACCAGTCCTCGCCCGGCTCGAAGCTCTGAATGAACGGGTGGCCGGTGTCTTTCGCGTGCTTGCTCGCGTGCTGGGCGGGGGAGGAGTCGCAGCAGCCGACGTGGCCGCACTGCGCGCAGCGGCGCAGATGCACCCACCAGCCCTGGTCGGCCTCGCACTCCACGCAGCCGGTGCCGCTGGGCGGCACGGTGGTATCGATGCCCTCGAGTTCCTGCGTCATCGTTGACCTCCTGAAGTCGGTTCTGCTTCGGCGGGATTCAGCTCGGCCGGGTCGTCCGGTGTGCGGTTCAACGGCAGCCACACGGTGAATCGGGTGTTGCCCGGCTCGGAGTCGACCTGGATGTCGCCGTCGTGCTTGTTCACCACGATCCGGAACGAGATGTCCAGCCCGAGCCCGGTGCCCTCGCCCATCGGCTTGGTCGTGAAGAAGGGCTCGAAGATCCGGCTGCGCACCTCCTCCGGAATGCCCGGACCGGTGTCGCCGATCTCGATGACGGCACAGTCGTTCTCGTGCCGGGTGCGAATGGTCAGGGTGCCCCGTCCATCCATCGCGTACACCGCGTTGTCGATCAGGTTGGTCCACACCTGGTTCAACTCCGCCGCGTAGCAGGGCACCGGCGGCAGCGAGCGGTCGTAGTCCTTGACCACCTCGACGCCGTCGCCGATCTTGCGGCTGAGCATCACCACCGTGCTGTCGAGCAAATCGTGGATGTCCACCACCTGGAAGGGCGCGCGATCCATCTGCGAATACTGCTTGGCCGCGTTGACCAGCGAGGAGATGCGCGTCGTCGAGTCGGCGATCTCGTTCATCATCAGCTCGGTCTCGATGGTGTAGTTCAACCAGCGGATCGCGCCCTGGAACACCTGATCGGCGCAGCCGTCCAGCGTGGCCGCCACCCGCTCGAGCCAGTCGACGTCGAAGCCCGCCTGCACGAAGGTCGGCGCGAGGTTCCAGCCGTCGCCGATGCCGTGCTCCTCGAACCACTCGCCGAGCAGGTCCTCGCGGTCGGCCGCCTCCATCGGGGTCAGCTCGGGCGCCTTCGCCACCTGCGCGGCCGCCTCCTCCTGCAGGCGCACCAGGGCGCCGAGGGATTCGGTGTCGAACTTGCCCTCGGCCATCATGGCCAGCTTGTGCCGCATGCCCGCGACCCGTTCACGCAGGCCGGAGGTGGCCCGCACCGCGGCCGCAGCCGGATTGTTCAGCTCGTGGGTCAGGCCCGCCGACAGCGAGCCGAGCGCGAGCAGCCGCTCGCGCTGGCCGACGCGCGCGTTGGCGTTGCGGTTGCCGAAGAACACGCCCTCGAGCAGGTGCACGGCCATCGGGAACCACTCGTGCATCATGTCGGCGAAGGTCGAGGCGTCGAGCACGAAGAACCGCGACGGCTCGGTCACCTTCATCGACCCGTTGTAGGTCTGGTCGACCTTGTCGCCCAGGTAGGCCATCCACGCGCCCGCGTAGGAGCCGTGGTGCCGGGTGCGGACCAGCTCGATCTCGGTGCCGCCGGACAGCTTGGTCAGCACGACCTCGCCGTCCATCAGCACGTAGAAGCAGGTGGCCGGCTCGCCCTCGCGGTAGACCAGGCCCGGCTCGATCGTCTCGACCCGGCCGTCGCGGCAGAGCCGATCCAGCTGCTCGTCGTTCAGCTTCTCGAACAGGAACAGGGTGCGCAATTCGGCTGGGTCGCATACTAATCGGCTGCTGCGGCCCGCGTTCTCCGGTGAATTCATCTGTCGCCTCCTGATTCAGGCCAGGTACCGGTGCACGAGCATGACCGCCATCGCACCCTCGCCGACCGCCGACGCGACCCGCTTGGCCGAGTCGGCGTGCACGTCGCCCGCCACGAACACGCCGGGCACGCTGGTCTCCAAATGGTGTGGCGGACGGGGTAGTTCCCAGCCCGCCGGGCGCGCGCCGTCGACCATCAGGTCGGGGCCTGCCAGCACGTAACCGGCGTCGTCGCGCTTGACCATGCCGTCGAGCCAGTCGGTCTGCGGCACGGCGCCGATGAACAGGAACAGCCGTTCGGCCTCCGCCTTCTCCTCGTTGCCGGTCACGTTGTCGCGCAACACGATCTGTTGCAGGTGATCATCGCCGTCGGCGGCGATCACCTCCGTGTTGGTGTGCACCTGAATGTTCGGAATCTGGGCGATCTGTTGAATCAGGTAGTGCGACATAGAGTTTTCCAGCGAATCCGAGCGCACGATCAGATGCACGGTATTCGCGTTGCGGGACAGGAACACCGCGGCCTGGCCCGCGGAGTTCGCGCCGCCGACGATGTAGACGTCGCGATCGGCGCACTCGGCGGCCTCGGTCATCGCTGAGCCGTAATAGACACCGCGCCCGGTGAAGTCGTCCACGCCGGGGGCCGGATGACGGCGATAGTCCACCCCGGTCGCGATGATCACCGTGTGCGCGCACAGCCTGCCGCCGTCGGCGAAGCGCACCGTGCGCGCCGAGCCGTTCACCTCCAGCCCGACCACCTCGCGGGTGGTGATCACCTCCGCGCCGAACTTCGCCGCCTGGCGACGGGCCCGATCGGCCAGCTGCGCGCCGGACAATCCGTCCGGGAAGCCGAGGTAGTTCTCGATGCGCGAGCTCTGCCCGGCCTGGCCGCCGGTCGCGGTGCGCTCCACCAGCACCGTGCGCAGCCCCTCGGACGCGCCGTACACCGCCGCGCCGAGCCCGGCCGGGCCGCCGCCGACCACGATGAGGTCGTAGAACTCGCCGGTCGCGTTGACGGTGAGGCCCACGTTCTCCGCGAGCACGCTGTCCGACGGCTGCACCAGCGCGTCGCCGGTCGCCGTGATCACCACCGGACATCGCTCGGGATCGGCGCCCGCGGCCTCGAGCAGTCGCGCGCCCTCCGGCTCGTCGGCGAGGTACCAGCGGTAGGGCAACTGGTTGCGCGCCAGGAACTCGCGCACCTCCGAGGAGCGCGGCGACCAGCGGTTGCCGACCACCTTGGTCTCGGTGACCGGCCGGTGCTCGCTGGCGCGCCAGGCGTCGAGCAGGCCGTCGAGCACCGGGTAGAGCTTCTCCTCCGGCGGATCCCATGGCTTGAGCAGGTAGTGGTCCAGGTCGACCACGTTGATCGCGTTGATCGCGGCGCTGGTGTCGGCGTAGGCGGTCAGCAGCACGCGCCGCGCGTACGGGTGCAGGTCCATCGCCTGCTCGAGGAACTCGATGCCGTCCATGCCCGGCATCCGGTAGTCGGCGATCAGGACCGCGACCGGCTGGCCGCGCAGTTTCATCTCACGCAGTGCGTCGAGGGCCTGGGCGCCCGACTCCGCGCGCAGGATCCGGTACTCGGCGCCGTAGCGACGGCGCAGGTCGCGCACGACCGCCCGGGACACCCCGGGGTCGTCGTCGACGCTCAGGATGGCCGGTTTCGTGGCAGCGGGTGAAGTCACCTAACGAGTATGAATCCTCGGTGCAAACCGTGTCGTGGACGTTTCACTGCTGGCGGACAGGCGCCGCGAACCGATTAAAATGTCCGCAAGTTCATCAAGCGCGCTCGGCCGGTCCCGGTTCGTTCGCCTGGCCACCGGAGGCGGCGTTGCCGAAGAATCTCGAAGTCACCATCGATATCGCCGCCCCGCCGGAGCGGGTCTGGGCGGTCGTCTCGGATCTCGGTCGCATGCCCGAGTTCAGCCCGCAGTGCGTGCGGATGCTCCCGCTCGGCACGCCCAAGGCCGGCACCTGGGTGCTCAACCTGAACCGGGACGGCAAGAAGTACTGGCCGACCACCGCGCGCATCGTGCGCTTCGAGCCGAACCACGCGTTCGCCTTCAAGATCAACGAGAACCGCTCGATCTGGAGCTACACCCTCGAGCCGACCGAGACCGGCACCCGGCTCATCGAACGCCGCGACGTGGCCAACGGCATCACCTGGTTCTCCCGCAAGTCGATCGACGCCGCGCTCGGCGGGGAGGGGCCGTTCGAGGAGGCGCTCGTCCGTGGCATGAACGAGACGCTCGGCAAGATCAAGGCCGCGGTCGAGGCCGGCGGCTAGTTCGGCGTGTTCGCGCTCGGCGTGCCGGGTTCGGTGCGTAAGTTGGGCGAGTATGCGACGAATCACGCGCGCGCCCATGGTGATCGCCGCGCTCGCGGCGGCGGCGTTGGTCGCGGGTTGCGGCGGCACTGATTCCGAGCCCGAGCGCCAGGTCACCGTGGTCGGCAGCGGCCAGGTCCGCGGCGCCCCGGACATTCTCAACGCCGACCTCGGCGTCGAGGTGACCGCCGACAACGTCTCGGCCGCCATTACCCGCGCGGGCGACCGCGCCAGGGCGATGACCGACGCCATCGTCGGCGCGGGCGCGACCAAGGAGGACGTGCGCACCACCGACGTCTCGATCCAGCCGCAGTACGCGGGCGGCCCGGACGGCGGCAACACCGTCGTCGGCTACCGCGCGAGCAACTCCGTCCGCGTCGTCGTGCGTGACCTGAGCAAGGCCTCCGCCGTGCTGGACGGCGCGATCACGGCGGGCGGCAACGAGACCCGTTTGCGCACGGTGTCTTTCGCGATCGACGACAAGTCCCAGCTGCTCGCCGACGCGCGGGCGCGGGCGTTCGCCGACGCCAAGGCCAGGGCGGAGCAGTACGCGGTGCTCGCCGGGGTGCGGTTGACCAAGGTCGTCACCATCACCGAGGCGAACGGCCGCGACGACGAGGCCAAGATGTCCGCGCGCGACGCCGCGGCGCAGTCGGTCCCGCTGGAGCCGGGCACCCAGACGGTGACCTTCACCGTGAAGGTCACCTGGGGCCTCGGCTAGTTCCGTTAAACCGTGATCGCGAACTTCGGCAGCGTCACGACCTGCGCGGCATAGGAGAGCCCGGCGCCGAACGCGATGAGCAGCGCCGTGTCGCCCGGCTTCGACTCGCCCTTGCGCAGCATCGCCTCCATGGCCAGCGGAATGGAGGCCGCCGACGTATTGCCGGTCTCCTCGATGTCGTTGGCCAGCGCGCAGTTCTCCGGCAGTTTCAGCACCCGCGCCATGATCTCGATGATCCGGCCGTTGGCCTGGTGCGGGATCATCGCGTCCAGGTCGTCGGTGGACAGGCCCGCGCGGTCGATGGCGTCGCGGCACACCTTCTCCAAAGAGTGTGCGGCCCAGCGGAATACGGCCGTGCCCTCCATCGCCAGATACGGGCGCACCGCGTCGGTGCCCTTCTCCTCGATCTCGCGGAAGAACTCGACCCAGTCCTTGTCCTGGCGGATCGCGTGGTGCTGGGTGCCGTCCGAGCCCCATACCGTCGGCCCGATGCCGGGCTCGGCGGACGGGCCGACGATCACCGCGCCCGCGCCGTCGGCGAACAGGAACGCGGTCGAGCGATCGGCCGGGTTGATGGTGTCGGTCAGCTTCTCCACGCCGATCACCAGCACGTGCGCGGCGGTTCCGCCGCGGACCAGGTCCGAGGCCAGCGCGACCGCGTGGCAGAAGCCGGCGCAGCCCGCGGAGACGTCGAAGGCCGCGGATCCGTTCATGCCGAGCTCCGTCGCGATCCGCGGCGCGGCGGCGGGAGTGAGCAGCAGATGCGTCGACGTCGCGACGATCACGCAGTCGACCTGGTCGACCGCGATCCCCGCCGAGTCGAGGGCCCCACGGGCCGCGGCGACGCTCATGCTCTGGATGGTCTCCGACTCGTCGGCGAAGCGCCGGGTCTTGATCCCGGACCTCGTCTGAATCCACTCGTCGCTCGAGTTGATCGGGCCCGCCACCTCGTCGTTGGTGACCACCCGAACCGGGCGGTATACGCCGAGCCCGAGGATCGCCGTGTGCTCAGCCCCGGTGGTCTGGGCGATTCGAGCAGCCATGTGCGTCTCCTATGTACCTGCGGCACCGCCGCCGGGTTGTTCCCGAAGCCTCGATCTGGATCCCTCATCAGCCGCCACCTACGGAGCCGTAGACATGAGGCCCCCTCATATTAGCCGCAGTGTCGCCGTTTTGCCGTGCGTATTCTCACAAACCCCGGGTATACGCCGATCAGCACGCTGAAACGCTTTCCTGCAGCGTGCCCCAACTATGTGTTTGCCGGTCGTCGGAGCTGCGAATGGCAGACGCGGATTGCGAGGACACCATGCTCGGTCTCGGGATTATCGGGTGGATCATCATCGGCGGTCTGGCCGGTTGGATCGCCAGCAAGATCATGAAGACGGACGCTCAGCAGGGCATTCTGCTGAACATCGTGGTCGGCATCGTCGGTGGCCTACTCGGTGGCTTCCTGCTCAAGCTGCTCGGCGTCGACGTCGAAGGCGGCGGCCTGTGGTTCAGCTTCTTCACCTGCCTGGGCGGCGCGGTCATTCTACTGTTCCTCGTGGGTCTCGTGACCGGACGTCGCGTCCGCAGCTGACGGCCCCCTGTCACAGGCTCCTTTCCCGTAAGGTGTGAACGCTTGCGCCCACCTATCGTTGATGGCGCGATCCGACTGCATCTAGCACGAAAGAGGAGCCTGTGGCCCGCCGTCCCACGCCGCCCGGTACGCCTGAACGCACCGGAGTCGGCCACGTCGCCGACCTGGTCCGCCATGCGATTCCCCCGCTGCACCCCGCCGGGCTTCCGTTCGTCGCGGCGCCGCTGGCCGTCGCCGTCCTCGGCGGCAAGCGCAAGTGGGTGCGCCGCGCGGGCCTGCTGGCCGCCGGCGCGTGCGCCACGTTCTTCCGCCACCCGAACCGCGTCCCGCCGAACCGCGCGGGCGCCGTGGTCGCCCCGGCCGACGGCGAGATCGCCCTCGTGGACTTCGCCGCCCCGCCCGCGGAGCTGGGCCTCGGCGACCAGCCCGTGCCCCGGGTGAGCGTCTTCCTCTCCGTGCTCGACGTCCACGTGCAGCGCACGCCGGTGTCCGGTGTCGTGCGCACGGTGCTGCACCAGGCCGGCCAGTTCCGTTCGGCGGATCTGCCCGAGGCCAGCGCGGTGAACGAGCGCAACACCATGGTGCTCGACACCCCCGCCGGCCAGCAGATCATCGTGGTGCAGATCGCGGGCCTGCTCGCCCGCCGCATCGTCTGCGACGCCCAGGTCGGTGACGTGCTGACCATCGGGGACACCTACGGCCTGATCCGCTTCGGCTCCCGGGTGGACACCTACTTCCCGGCGGGCACCGAGCTGCTCGTCGAGCCGGGGCAGCGCACCGTCGGTGGTGAGACCGTCTTGGCGGTGCTCGGTTCCGCGTCCGCCAACGGTTCATGATGGAGGCGGCTGCTCCGATTCAGCGACGGCGGCGCCGCTCGATCCGGTTGCTGCCGAGCGTGGTCACCATCCTCGCGTTGTGCGCCGGCCTGTCCGCGGTGAAGTTCGGCCTGGACGGCCGGCTCGACATCGCGCTCGCCATGATCGGCGCCGCCGCGGTGCTCGACACCCTCGACGGCCGGCTGGCCCGAATGCTGGACGCCACCACCAAGATCGGCGCGGAGCTGGACTCGCTCTCCGACGCCATCTCCTTCGGCGTCGCGCCCGCGCTCGTGCTCTACGTGACGCTGCTGCACTCCGAGACCGCGGGCTGGATCATCGCCCTGCTGTTCGCGGTGAGCATCGTGCTGCGGCTGGCCCGGTTCAACACCCTGCTCGACGACGACACCAGGCCGGAGTGGGCGCGCGAGTACTTCGTCGGGGTGCCCGCCCCGGCCGCGGCCCTCATCGCCATGGTGCCGGTCGGGTTGTTCGTGCAGTTCGGCGACGGGTGGTGGGTCGGCTTCTACGCGGTCGCCGCGTGGACCGTGCTCGCGGCGGCGCTGGCCGTCAGCACCGTTCCGACGCTGGCCATGAAGTCGGTCTCGGTGGCGCCGCAGGCCGCCGCCGGGCTGCTCGTGCTCGTCGCGCTCGCCGCGGCGCTGCTGGTGACCTACCCGACCGTGCTGCTGCTGATCCTGGTCGCGCTGTACCTGGTGCACATCCCGTTCGCCTGGCATTCTCAGCGCTGGGTGGCCGCGCGGCCGGAGACCTGGCAGCACAAGCCCGCCGAGCGTCGGGCCCAGCGCCGGGCGCAGCGGCGTCCAGTGATCCGCAGGCCCGCGATCCGCGGCTCCACCGCCCGGCTGCGTCTGCGCAGGCCGGGCGGCAAACAGCGGGACGCGAACAACCTGCCCGGCTGAGGCCCCGGTTCCCACTGGGATTTCTTAAGGTCTTGAAAAGCCTGGGGGACAAAGCTCTCGGAGCATGGGCACTCTGGCGGCAGTGGGTGACTTCGACTTCGGCGGGTGGGGTTTCGGCGGCTTCGGCGCCGCGCGATTCGGTCTGAAGCGGCTGCTCGGCATCGCCGATTCCGCGCGCGGTGAGCACGTTCGGCTGCCCGCGTCGGCGAGCGGTACGGTCATATTCGGCGGCAGAGTGCGGAAGAAGGTGGCGATGGAGCCGGACGGGCTCGGCGTGTTCATGACCCATCGCCCCCGCCTGTTCGCCCTCGCCTACCGGATGCTCGGCTCGGCGGGCGAGGCCGAGGACGCCGTCCAGGAGACCTATCTGCGCTGGGATGCCGCCGACCGCACCAAGATTCGCGCCGCCGAGGCCTGGCTGACCACCGTGCTGGTGAATCTGTGCCGCACCTGGCTGGTGTCGGCGCGGGCGCGCCGGGAGACCTATGTCGGGCCCTGGCTGCCCGAGCCCGTGCCCACCGAGCGCGGCGAGCTGGGCCCGTTGGAGACGGTCGAGGAGCGCGAGCTCGTCTCCTTGGCGCTGCTGAGCGCGATGGAGCGACTGACTCCGGTCGAGCGGGCGGTGTTCGTGCTGCGCGAGGCGTTCGGCTACGCGCACCGGGAGATCGCCGACATGCTCACCATCAGCGAGGCCAACTCGCAGCAGATCTTCCGGCGGGCCGGGCTGCGGGTGCGCGAGGGGCGGGCGCGCTTCGACATTCCGAGCGAGTACGCGGGCGAGCTGATCAAGCGGTTCCTGAAGGCGGCGCGGACGGGGGACATCGAGTCGCTGGAGCAGCTGCTGACCGCCGATGTCGTGTCCATCGCGGACGGCGGTGATCAGGTCAACGCCGCCAAGCGTCCGGTGGTCGGCGCGAAGAACGTCGCGCGGTACCTGGCCGGGCTGTTCCGGTGGGAGGTGCCCGGCATGGAGTTCCGCATCGAGGAGGTCAACGGCGCGCCTGCCGCGGTGGCCAGGGTGAACGGCGTGCCGCTGCTCGTCGCCGGGGTGGAGCTGGTCGACGGCGCGGTCGCCGCGCTGCGGCTGGTCGTCAATCCCGAGAAGCTCGCCTTCTTCGCCAGGACGTCCTCGGCGTAGCCCGTCGCGGGCGTGACGTGACTCACCGCCGCGGATTGTCAGGGATGGCGGCGCTGTCCGGTCTGAAGGGTGTCGGCCGATCGAGAAGGAGCCACATCATGACCGGACAGCATCGAATCGTCGTGCTCGGCGCGGGATACGCGGGCCTGGCTGCGGCGGGGCGACTCGCCAAAAAGGCGCGCGGGGCCGAGATCACCGTCGTCGACGCGAGTAGTCGCTTCGTCGAGCGGGTGCGGTTGCATCAGCAGGCTGCGGGACAACAGATTCCGGTTTGGGATCTGCGGGAGCTGTTGACGAGCAAGAAGATTCACTTCGTCTGCGCCCGTGCGACGAAGATCGACACCGAGGGCAAGCGCGTATTGCTCGATAACGCAATGCCTCTCGCCTATGACGCCCTCGTGTACGCCCTCGGCAGCATCGGGGATTCGAACGGTGTGCCAGGCGTCGCGGAACACGCCTACTCGGTGTCGACCCCCGCGGATGTGGACCGTTTCCAACCGCCCAGGGGCAGGATCGTCGTGGTCGGCGCGGGATCGACGGGGATCGAACTGGCCGCGGAACTGGCTGAGTCGCAACCCGATTCGCGGATCCTGCTGCTCAGCCCCGACGAGCCCGGTGCATGGCTGTCGCCGAAGGCGCGGGCGCATATCCGCCGCACGCTCGAGCGGCTCGGCGTCGAGATCCACTCGGACGCGAAGGTGATCGAGGTGACCGACGACGGCGTTCGCCTGGCGGACGGCTCGCTGATCGAGGCCGCTGCGACCGTGTGGACGGCCGGCTTCGCCGTGCCGGATCTGGCGGCGCGCTCGGGTATCGCGGTCGACCGCACGGGGCGCGTGCTGACCGATCCCGCGCTGCGGTCGCTCTCACACCCCGAGATCCACGCGGCGGGTGACAGCGCCGTCGTCGCCGGCCCCGGCGGCCGGAGAACTAGCGCATGGCCTGCGCGACCGCGTTGCCGACGGGCAAGCACGCGGCCGACGCCGTCGTCGCGCGCCTGCGCGGCGGCCGACGCGGGGCCGG
>NZ_BAGH01000390.1 GCF_000308715.1 Nocardia tenerifensis NBRC 101015 | reverse complement strand
GCGCAGGATCTCCAGCCGGGCCGCGCCGTCCGGCGGCGGCACGAAGACCAGCCGCTCGAGCCGTCCGGGCCGCAGCAGCGCCGGATCGATCAGCTCGGGGCGGTTGGTCGCGCCGAGCACCACCACGTCGCGCAGCGGTTCCACCCCGTCGAGCTCGGTGAGCAGCGCGGCGACGACCCGATCGCCGACGCCGGAGTCGCCGCTCTGGCCGCGGCGCGGCGCGAGCGCGTCGACCTCGTCCAGGAAGATCAGCGACGGCGCGGAATCCCTTGCCCGCTGGAACAATTCGCGCACCGCGCGCTCGGACGAGCCGACCCACTTGTCCATCAGCTCGGCGCCCTTCACCGTGTGCACGCTGAGCTGGCCGGTACTGGCCAGCGCCCGCACCAGGAAGGACTTGCCGCAGCCGGGCGGCCCGTAGAGCAGCACGCCGCGCGGCGGTTCGATGCCGAGCCTGGCGAACGAGTCCGGGTGGCGCAGCGGCCACAACACCGTCTCGGTCAACGCCTGTTTGGTCTCCACCATGTCGCCGACCTCGTCGAGGCTCAGGCTGCCGATGGCCGGCTCGTCCATGCCCGAACGCGACAGCGGCCGAATGACTTTCAGCGCGTCGAGCAGATCCGGCTGGGTGAGCCGGGGTTCGGTGTGCTCCTTGCTCGCCCGCGACGCGGCCCGCAGCGCCGCCTCCCGGCACAGCGCCGCGAGGTCCGACACCACGAATCCCGGTGTGCGCGCGGCGATCTCCTCCAGTTTGAGCTCCGCCGTCGGCACCCGGCGCAGCAACTGCTCCAGCAGCGACTTGCGCACCGCCGCGGTGGGCAGCGCGAGGGCCAACTCGCGGTCGCACAGGTCGGGCGCGCGCAGCCTGGCGTCGATCCCGGCGGGGTGCGCGGTGGTGGCGAGGAAGGCTACGCACGGCTCGGCGACCGCGGCCCGCAGCTGGTCGAGGATGAGCGTGGCGACCGGCTCAGCCTGCGCGGGCAGCAGCGCGTCGATGTCGGTGATCAGCAGGATCCCGCCCTGCCCGGAGCCGATGTCGGCCACCGCCTGGGCCACCTCGCGCAGCCGGGTGCCGCTCTCCGCCGCCCCGATCGTGGGGCCGTCCAGCTCGACGATGCGCCGCGGCGCGGTGACCGCGCGGGCCAGGGTGGCCTTGCCGACGCCGGCCGGGCCGGTGATCAGCACGCCGAGATGCGGTGTGGCGCCGAGGGTTTTGAGCAGCTCGGGCTCGTCGAGGGCGAGGCTGAGCCACTCGGTGAGCTTGCTCGCCTGGCTGTGCGCGCCC
>NZ_BAGH01000391.1 GCF_000308715.1 Nocardia tenerifensis NBRC 101015 | reverse complement strand
CCAGCACCGCCGACTGGCCGCCGCCGACGGCCCTGGCCGCGGCCTCCGCGTCCGGCACGGCGCGATCGCCGAGGACGGCCGAGGCCCGCGCGGTGAACACGCTGCCCAGCGTGGCGATCCCGAGCGCGTAGGTCAGCTGCTGGGCGGTATTGACCGCGCCCGTCGCCATGCCTGCCCGCTGCCACGGCACCGCCGCCATCGCGGCCGAACTCAGCGTCGCGGTGGCGAGCCCCACCCCGAGCCCGACGGCCACGAAGCCGGGAACCAGTGCCGCCCAACCGGATTCACCGTGCACGAGCAGTCCGCCGAGGACGCCGCCGACGCCGACCACGAAGAGTCCGCCCGCGATGATCCGCCCGCGGTGCTCGCCGTGCAGGAACCGCCCGATGCTGCCGGACACCAGAAACGCCATGACCGACAGCGGCAGACCCACCGCGCCCGCCTGGATGGCGCTCAGCCCGAGCACCGACTGCATCCAGATCTGGGTGTACATCAGCGCGGCGAACGCGGCGAAGAACAGTGCGCCCGCCGCGACCAGCACGCCGACGAACACCCGGTCCCGCAGCAGCGACAGGTCGAGCATCGGCTGCGCCGAACCCCGCTCGATCAGCACGAACCCGACCAGCGACACCGCGGCCAGCGCCAGCAGCCACCAGGTGAGCGCGTTCGACCAGCCGTCCTCGTTCGCCCGGGTCAGCGCGTAGGTCGCCGCCGCCGCGCTGACGGTGAAGCTCGCCATGCCCGCGAGGTCGACCCGGCCGCGGTGCGCCCGCTCCGGATCGGCGAGCACCAGCACGCACAGCGCCATCGCCATCGCGCTGACCGGCAGGTTGACGAAGAAGATCCAGCGCCACGACGCGAGATCGGTGAGCACCCCGCCGATGATCGGTCCGATGGCGCTGGACGCGCCCGCGACCGCGCCCCAGACGCCGTACGCCACGCCCTGATCGCGCCCGCGGTAGGAGTTGTTCAGCAGGGCGAAGGTGGTGCACGCCATGGTGGTCGCGCCGATGCCCTGCACCACCCGCGCCGCGATGAGCACCGCCGGATTCGGCGCGACGCCGCAGACCAGCGAGGACACCGCGAACAGCGCCAAGCCCGCGAGGTAGGTGCGTCGATGCCCGGCCAGGTCGGCGATGGAGCCGACCCCCAGCATGAGCGCGGCCATGGCGAGGGCGTAGCCGTCGACCACCCATTGCAGCGAGCCGAACGACGCGGTCAAGTCCTCGCGCATGTCGGGTAGTGCGACGTTCACGATGGTGACGTCGATCAGCAGCATGAAGGTGCCGAGACACACCGTCAGCAGCGGCAGCCATTTACGCAAAGCCGTTGTCCTCTCGGAAGATTCGTGGGCGGGAGACGGCGTCGAGTATCCGGCGCGGCGACGGCTGCGGGCGCCTCGCCGGGGATTCGGCGTACATTTCCTCCTTATGAGCGCGGCTGCGGTGAGCGGAAACTCCATCCTGGACGGCCTCGACGCGCGGATCGTGCAGGCGCTGCAGCTCGACCCGCGCGTCTCGTTCAACCGGGTCGCCGCCGAGCTGGGCGTCGCGGAGCAGACCGTCGCCCGCCGCTACCGGCGGTTACGCCGCGACGGCGTGGTCAGGGTGATCGGCGCGGTCGACTCGCGCGCGATCGGCGAGCACGACTGGATCATCCGGGTGCACTGCCGCCCGGACGGCGCGCGGCAGGTGGCCGAGGCATTGGCGCGCCGCGACGACGCGGCGTGGGTCAGCATCGCCGCGGCAGGCGCCGAGGTGAACTTCTCGCTGCACCCGCGCTCCCCGCAGGACCGCGACGACCTGCTCGTGCAGCGGCTGCAACGCACGGCGCCGGTGCACGGCATCGCCGCGGCGCTGATCCTGCACCGCTTCGTCGGACCCCGGGCCCTCGACTGGCGCGGCAGGCAAGCCGCGCGCGGCGAGAAGGGTACTGCGGCAACGGATTACGTCAACGGCGAGCTGCGTCTGCGCGACGAGGACGGCGCGCTGCTGGAGTTGCTGGCCCGCGACGGCCGGGCCGGTTTCTCGGTGCTCGCCCGCGCGACCGGCATGAGCATCGGCCGGGTGGCCCGCCGGATCGCCGCCCTGCAGGCGGCGGGCATCCTCTACTTCGACCTCGACATCGCCCCCGCCGCACTCGGTTCCAGCCTCTCGGCCTTCCTCTGGCTCCGGGTCGCGCCTGCGCGGCTGGACGCCGTCGGCCGCGCCGTCGCCCAGCACGACGAAACCGACTATGCCGCAGCGGTTACCGGGCCGTTCAACATCTTCGCCGTGCTCACCGCCGACACCGCCGAGGGCCTGTACCACTACGTGACCACCAAGATGGCGACCCTGGACGGCGTGCACAGCTTCGAGCTCACGCCGGTGCTCGAGCGATTCAAGCAGGCGGGTTCGAGCACCACCGGGGGCAGACTTAATCCACCCGCGCCGGTACCGCCGCGTGCGGCGCGGCGTCGCTAGCGGTTCGTGCCGGCGGGAAACGTTTGACCCGGTCATCGGTACCGCCGGTAGCGGGTAGCATCC
This sequence comes from Nocardia tenerifensis NBRC 101015, assembly GCF_000308715.1. Classification (GTDB taxonomy): domain Bacteria; phylum Actinomycetota; class Actinomycetes; order Mycobacteriales; family Mycobacteriaceae; genus Nocardia; species Nocardia tenerifensis. Next base: position 37,278 of record NZ_BAGH01000391.1, on the reverse strand, counting down.
GGAATTGTGATGCGTAGCGGGCGAGAGACTGACGAGGCGCCGCGCAAACGCGTCGACGCGCGCACGGAGCGCTGGCGTGCGCACCGGCTCGAGGTCCGCGAGAAGTTCGTCGACGCGGCGTTCCGCGCGCTGGACACGTTCGGCCCGGACGTCAGCATGGGCGATATCGCCAAGGAGGCAGGGGCGGCGAAACCCAAGCTGTACCGGCATTTCGAGGACAAGACCGACCTCTACAACGCCATCGTCGACCGGGTCCGCGACATGCTGTGGGAGCGGCTGATCGCCGGTGCCGACCTGACCAACGACTCGGTCCGCGAACTGGTGCGCCGCGGCGCCGCCGAGTACGCGCTCGTGGTGTCGGAGCACCCCAGCGTCTTCCGCTTCATGCTGCACAGCCATTTCGCGCAGCAGTCCGACGACTCCGAACGCGCGCTGCAGTCCGCGCGCCAGTCGGCCAAGCGCGCCGCCGACCTGTTCGCCGAGTCGGTGGGCGCCGAGTCGATCGAGGTGGACAGCGTCGAGCTGGTCATCTACTCGATCTTCGGCGCGGTCGGCTCGGCCACCGATTGGTGGCTCGGCGCGAACCGGTTGAAGCCGCAGCCGATGCCGATCGAGCGGTTCGTCGCCTATCTCGCCGAGACCATCGCCGCGCTCACCGCGGCCAATGCCCGCCTCAACGGCATCGTCATCGATATCGATCTGCCACTGCACCTTGCCTTTTCCGGCGAGTAGCGCCCCGCTCGGCCGCCCGCGGCGACACCGGGGACGGCGCTGAACCGTTGTCGCAGACACCCGAACGACGTTGTTCTGGCCGAGCCGCTTCGTCGAGGCCCCGCCGCGTGTGCGACACCACTATTGTCTCAGCGGCCACCGACAAGAATCGTCCCCCTTAGGGGCGTGACAGCGCTGAATACGGGTGTCGTCACTCGTGGTGCAGCCGCCACAGGGGGGACACCGGGCCGTGGCCCGCGCCCAGGTCGTACGAGGCGGCGAGGCAGCGGTAGGTCCACTCCTTGGCGAACTCGACCGCCTCCGGCACCGAGTAACCGTTGGCCAGCGCGCACGCGATCGCCGCCGCCAGGGTGTCCCCGCCGCCGTGGTCGTTGGCGGTGCCGATCCGCGGCGCGGTGAACTCCAGGAAGTCCGCGCCGTCGAACAGCAGATCGGTGCTGTACTCGGAGGACCGCAGGTGCCCGCCCTTCACGATCGCCCATTGCGGGCCGAGCCGGTGCAGGGCCCGCGCGGCCTGGCGGGCCGAGGCGTCGTCGGTGACGTCGATGCCGGTGATCAGCCGGACCTCATCGAGGTTCGGGGTCACCACCGTCGCCAGCGGAATCAGCGTGTGCCGCACCGCGTCCAGCGCCTCCTCGTGCAGCAGCGGATCGCCGTGCATGGAGGCCGCGACCGGGTCGACGATCAGCGGGATCGGCCGGTCGCGGCCGATGCCGACCTCCCCGCAGGCCTCCGCGACGGCCTCGATGATCGCGGTCGAGGCCAACATGCCGGTCTTGACCGCGCCGACGCCGATATCGGTCACCACGGCGCGCACCTGGCCGGCCACGATGTGCGGCGGAATCTCGTGGAAGTCGCTGACCCCCTTCGAGTTCTGCACGGTCACCGCCGCGACCGCCACGCAGGCGTGCACCCCGCACAGGGCCATGGTGCGCGTATCGGCCTGGATTCCGGCACCACCGCCGGAGTCGGTCCCGGCAATGGTGAGCACCCGGACGGGGGTCTGCCCGTCGGGGGTCAATGGCAGCAGCTTCACGCCCCAAACCCTACGACGTCGGCCGGCGTCGCCACCTCGAACCGGGCACCCGAGGCCTCAGCGGTAAATGAAAACCATTATCATTAACGGATGACCACTTCGGCTCCCGCTCATCCGCTACCCGTCACCGTGCTGTCCGGCTTCCTCGGCGCGGGCAAGACGACCCTGCTCAACCACATCCTCGCCAATCGCGAGGGGCGCCGCGTCGCGGTCATCGTCAACGACATGAGCGAGGTGAACATCGATGCCGCGCTGGTCGCGGGGCAGGGCCACCTCGATCGGACCGAGGAGAAGCTGGTCGAGCTCACCAACGGGTGCATCTGCTGCACGCTGCGCGAGGACCTCATCGAGGCGGTGGGCCGGCTCGCGCGGGAGGGCAGGTTCGATCAGCTGGTCATCGAGTCGACCGGCATCTCCGAGCCGATGCCGGTGGCGGCCACCTTCGACTGGGAGTTCGAGGACGGATTCACACTCGGCGATATCGCGCGGCTGGACACGATGGTGACGGTGGTCGACGCATCGACCTTCCTCGCCGAGGTCGCCAAGGGGCAGGCGCTGGCCGAGCGGAAGTTGGAAGCGGGCGAGGGGGATTCGCGCACGATCGCCGACCTGCTGGTCGATCAGGTGGAGTTCGCCGATGTGCTGCTGGTGAACAAGACCGATCTGGTCGGCGAGGCGGCCGCAGGCGCGGTGGAAGCGACTGTGCGCAAATTGAATCCGCGCGCTCATGTGCTGCGCACGACCAATGGTGTGGTCGATCTGGGTGAGGTGCTGGGCACCGGCCGGTACGACCCGCTCGTCGCGGAGGAGGCCGAGGGCTGGGCCGAGGAGCTGGCCGGCGGGCACACGCCCGAGACCGAGGAGTACGGCATCGGCAGCCTCACCTACCTCGCCGACCGGCCGTTTCATCCGCTGCGACTGTCCGAGGCGCTCGGTGAACTACGGGGCCTGTTGCGCAGCAAGGGTTTCTGCTGGATCGCCAGCCGCCCCTCGCTGGCGGCCGTGTGGTCCCAGGCCGGGCCGAATCTGGTCTTCGAGCCGGCCGCGTGGTGGTCGGCCCTGGAGGTCCCCGCCGGGCAGGAGATCGTCTTCATCGGCGTCCACCTCGATCGAGACAAGGTGCGCGGCTTGCTCGACGACGCACTGCTCACCGATGCGGAGTTCGCCGCGGGCCCGGCTGTCTGGGCGGGCTATCCGGACCCTTTCCCGGCGTGGGGCGAACTCCACGAGCACGCGTAGCGTGGCGAGTCCTGAAGGCGCTCAACCAGTCCAGTGACCGGGCGAACGCTCAGTTGGAGATGCCCGGTGTCCGGCGCAGGTAGGTGTCGTCGGTCAGTTGCTCGAGCATGAAGTCGGCGATATCGGCGCGGGAGATCTTCAGCGACAGGCCGCGCTCGTCGGCGGGGAAGCCGCGCCGGAACCCGCGGGTGAGCGGACCGTCGGTGAACGCGCTCGGCCGCACGATCGTCCAGTCCAGGTCGCTGGCCCGCACGTACCCCTCCTGCCGCACGTGGTCGGCGAAGGCCTCGCGCAGCAGCATCCCGAACATGAGGTACTTCCAGACGAAGTTCAGGTTGCCCCGGCTGTCGCCGACGCCGAGGGTGGTCTGCACGATCACCCGCTTCACCCCGGTGCGGTGCATGGCCTCGAGCACCGCGCGGGTGCCCTCGGCCCGGATCACGCCCTTGCGCCCCGCGCCGAGCGAGACCAGCACCGCGTCCTGCCCCGCGACCGCGCGCTCGACCGAGTTCGTGTCCAGCACATCGCCTTTAACGATGTGCAGCCGCTCGTGCCGCTGCTCGAGGCCCGCCGCGTCGCGGGTGAACGCCGTCACCTCGTGCCCCTCCTCGATGGCCTGCGCGACGACCAACCGGCCGACCGTGCTCGTGGCGCCGAAGACAGCGATCTTCATGATGTTCTCTCCTTGGTTGAAAGCCGTGGTGTCGTTGGTGAATCAAGTACAACAGCGGAGAGTGAGACGAACCATGGCCTCGAGTCTCGATGACATAAGTGATCGTCTTGCTGAACGGGCGATGGCCCGCACGTGACGTGCGGGCCATCGAACCGGCGGATCGCTCAGCGGTACTGCGCGAAGAACTCGCCGATCTCGCGGGACATCAGTTCGGGCGCGACGTGGTGCAGGTAGTGCGTGTACACGTCGTGGGTGCGCCAGGAGACGATGTTGCTGTGATCACGCTCGGCGAAGCGGCGGATGCCGTGGAAGTCGCCGTTCGACCCGGACAGTGACAGTGGGACCGTGATCGGCTCGGTCGACGGCTCGCTCTTCGCCTTCTCGAAGTAGTGCCGGATCGCCGAACCCGCTGTGCCGGTGAGCCAATGGATCGCGATATTGGTCAGCACGAAGTCGTCGTCGAGGTCGGGCCCGAGCAGCTGCCCGTTCCAGCCGACCAGTCCGGCGGGCGAGTCCATCAGCGCGTGCGCCAGGGTCTGCGGCTGCTGCGACTGCAGAATGTTGAAGCCCATCTTGTTCTTGACGAACCAGTCGAGCGTCGCGAGCGACTGCGCCTCGTCCTCGGTGAGATCGGCCAGCTCGGTGGGGTCGCCCGTCGGGAACGAATAGATCTGCGAAACCTGTACGGCCGCAACGTGCTCGGGGTCGACCCGGCCGAGCTCCGGCGAGATCTGCGCGCCGCCGTCATTGCCGACCGCGCCGTACTTGTCGTACCCGAGCCGCCGCATCAGCTCCGCCCAGGCCCGGGCGATCCTGGTGTCGTTCCAGCCGGATTCCGTTGTGGTGCCGGAGAATCCGTAGCCGGGCACCGACGGGATCACCAGGTCGTACCCGGCCGCGGTGAGCGGCTCGATCACGCCGAGGAACTCTACGAAGGTGCCGGGCCAGCCGTGGGTGAGGATCAGCGGAAAAGCGTTGTCGCGCAGCGACTTCACGTGCAGGAAGTGGATGTTCTGCCCGTCGATCTCGGTGGTGAACTGCGGGTGGGCGTTGAGCGTCTCCTCGACCTTGCGCCAGTCGAACCCGTCGCGCCAGTAGTCCACCAGGTGGCGGACCCGGTCGACGCTCACCCCGTAGGTATCGCCCGAGCCGGGGATCTGATCGGCCCAGCGGGTGCGCTCCAGGCGTGCGCGCAGATCGTCGAGGTCGGCCTGGGGAACGTCGATGCGGAAGGGGGTGATGGCGGTCATCCAATTGCTCCTTGTGAAACGGAATGCTTCGTTCTGTTTGAACCGTAGCAGAACGGATCATTCCGTTTCAAGTGCTATCCTGAATTCATGCCGAAATCCACCGATGCCCCAGCTCGGAAGGCCTTACCGGGCCGGAAGGCGCAGGCGGCCCGCAACGACGGACTCATCCTGGACGCCGCGCGCGCCGTGTTCCTGGCCGACGCCAATGCCCCCATCGCCGCCGTGGCCGAGCGGGCCGGGGTGGGGATCAGCGCGCTGTATCGCCGCTATCCGAGCAAGGAGGTGCTGCTACGCACCCTCTGCTACGAGGGCCTGCGCCGCTACAACGTGGAAGCCGATGCGGCACTGGAGGATTCGGACGGCTGGCGGGGACTCGTCGGCTTTCTCGAGCGGGTCGTGGACGCTGATGTGCACTCGTTGACGGTGCACCTCGCGGGCACCTTCACCCCGGACGAGTCCTTCCTGCCCCACGTGACGCACTCGGGGGAGGCGACCGAGGAGATCGTGCGCCGCGCGCACGCGTCCGGCCGGCTGCGCCCCGGCGTCACGGCCGAGGACCTGGCCTTGGTCCTGGAATCGTGCGCGGCCATCTCGATGCCCGATCCGAAGCGCACCGCCCAGTTGCGCCGTCGCGTGCTCGCCGTGCTGGTGGCGGGTCTGGCCGCGGACGGTGATCTGCCGGGCCCCCCGCCCCGGGCGGGCGAGTTCGCCTGGCGCTGGGAACGGCGGCGATGAGTTCGCCCGCGTGGCATCGTCTGCACCGGTAAGGACAGCTGCCTGAAAGGACGCACTATGCACTGGACACTCGAGGTCGTCGTGGTCCCCGTCTCCGATATCGACCGAGCCGAGGACTTCTACTCGCGGAAGCTGGGATTCGTCGTCGACCACGACGTCGTGATCGGGGACGGGTCGCGCATCGTGCAGCTGACCCCGCCCGGCTCCGGCTGCTCCGTGGTGATCGGTTCGGCGGAGTTCGCCAAGATGACGCCGGGCTCGCTGCAGGGGTTGCAGCTCGTGGTGCCGGATATCCAAAAGGCGCACGCGGAGTTGGTCTCCCGCGGCGTCGAGGTCAGCGACGTCCAGGTGCTCGGCGAGAACCGCCGCGAGGTGCCCGACCCGCTCGACAATGTCGGCTTCGTCTTCTTCAGCGACCCCGACGGCAACGGCTGGGCGGTGCAGCAGATCTCCAGCCGCCCCTGACTAGGTACGCGGAGCGAGGAACAGGGTCTGCGTGCCGCGGCCCAGCGGGCCCTTCTCGTCGAACAGGACGGACTCGGCCAACCCGATGCCGTGCGGCTGCGGGTAGGTCGTCGCGTCCAGGCAGACCCACTCACCGACCGGCTGCCGGTGCAGGGTGACCGTGAGGTCGGTGTTGATGAATAGGTAGCTCGACCAGTCGAGCACCGAGCTGACCCCGTTGCCGGAGTCCGCGGCGGCCAGCGCGCGCTCGAGCGGGCTCGGGTCGGTGCCCGCCACGATCGGGTACCGGAGCCTGATCCAGCAGATCGCCGGGCCTTCCTCGACGAAAGAGCCGGTGACGAAGCGGTATTCGATGCCCGTGTGGAAGCCGACGGGCTGCTCCGAGGGGAACGGCGTCGCACCCGGCGCGTGCTCGGGTCCCGGACGGGCGCCGGTCGGCAGAATGTGCTCGGGGAGGGCGAGTTCCGGGTCGGCCCGCTTGAAGCGCCATGCGTTGGCCCGCATGACCGGGCCGCGCTCGGTGGACAGCGTCGCCTCGATCAACTCCACGCTGCGGCCCGGCCGCGCGACGCGGGTCCGCACGGTCAACGGCTCCAGCGGTACCGGGCCGAGAATCTCCACGGCGACGCGCCCCACCTGGAAACCCTCGCGCGGTTCGCAGCGCTCGATCGCGTGGCCGAGCAGCGCGGAGGGCGGGCCGGCGTGCTGCGCGTCGGGCGACCAAGGGCCGCGGGTGAGCTCGGTCGAGACGAACCGCTGCGGGTCCGCGGCGTCGGGCAGGTAGAAGGCCGCCGGGCCCGGTGCCTCGTGCCCGGTGGTGTCGCTGCCTGGCGTGCCCGATGTTTCACCCATGTAGTCACGAAATCAGACCGCCGATCGAGCGGATGATCGGGGGTGGCGTGTTCAGGCTCGGCCGAAGGCCAGCGCCACATTGTGGCCGCCGAAGCCGAAGGAGTTGTTCAAGGCGTAGTCGATGCGCTGCGCGCGCGGTGCCCCGCTGACGACGTCCAGCTCGATCTCCGGATCGAGGTTATCGAGATTCAGTGTGGGCGGGACGATTTGGTCACGCAGCGTCAGCATCGTGATGAGCGACTCGAGCGCGCCGACCGCGCCGATCGAGTGGCCCAGCGCGGATTTCGGCGCGTAGACCGACGCGCCGGGCGCCACGGCCGCGATCGCGTTGGCCTCTGACGCGTCGCCGATCGAGGTCGAGGTCGCGTGCGCGTTGATGTGCTGGATGTCCGAGACCTGAAGTCCCGCACTGGCTATCGCCTTGCGCATGGCTCGCGCCGCGCCGATGCCCGCCGGCTCCGAGGCGACGATGTGATAGGCGTCGGAGGTGATCCCCGCGCCGAGCACGCGGCCGTGGATCTCGGCGCCCCTGGCCCGCGCGTGGCGCTCGGATTCGAGCACGAGCAGCGCGCCCGCCTCGCCGAAGACGAAACCGTCCCGGTCCCGATCGAACGGTCGCGACGCCCGCTCCGGTTCGTCGTTGCGGGTGCTCATCGCCCGCATCATGGCGAAGCTCGCGATGGGCACCGCGTCGATGTGTCCCTCGACGCCGCCGGTCACCACCACGTCGGCCTCGCCGGTGCTGATCAGCCGCCAGGCCTGCGCGATCGCCTCGGAGCCCGACGAGCAGGCCGAGACCGGTGCGAAAATGCCTGCCTTGGCGCCGATTTCGAGCCCGACGGTGGCCGCCGGGCCGTTCGGCATCACCATCGGCACCGACATGGGCGATACCTTCCGATAGCCGCCGGCCCGCATCGCGTCGACCGCGTCGATCAGCGCGTCGCCGCCGCCGAGCCCGGTGCCGATGGCGACCGCCAGCCGCTCGCCGTCCACCTCGGGCGCGCCCGCCCGGCGCCAGACCTCACGGCCGAGCACCAGCGCCAGCTGTTCGACGTAGGACAGCCGCCGCCGTTCGATCCTCGTCAATCGCTCGCCCGGCGGCGACTTCAGCTTGCCGCCGATGCGGACCGGCAGGTCGTACTCGGCGACGAAGTCCTCGGCGAGCACGCCGATGCCGCTGTGCCCGAGCAGCAGCTCCGACCAGGTCGTATCCATGTCCTCGCCCAGCGACGTGGTGGCCGCGTACCCGGTGACGACGACCGAGGGCCGAGTTTCTGAAGCGATTGTTACAGTCACGGTGACATGAATACCTGTACCAACCGCTACAGTCAACTCATGGCTCGCCCCCTCGACCACGCGAAACGCGCCGAACTGCTGGCCGCCGTCGTGCGCTACATCGCCGACCACGGCCTCGCCGACCTGTCCCTGCGCCCGCTCGCCGCCGAGCTCGGCACCAGCTCGCGCATGCTGATCTACTACTTCACCACCAAGGAGGAGCTGCTGGTCCAGGCGCTCACCACCCAGCGCCCCGACCTCGCCGCCCTGTTCTCCGAGGTCGCCGACGCCGCCGAGCTGCGCGCGCACCTGTGGGACTTCTGGCGGGCCAACGCCTCCGGCGAGGGTAGGACCAGTGTCCGGGTGATGCTGCAGGTGCTCGGCGCCTCCTGTGCCGCGCACAGCCCGTACGCCGAGTACGCCAGGGCGGCCATCGCCACCTTCGTCGCGTCGCTCGCCGACGGCCTGCGCGGCCTGCCGTCCATCGACGAACCGGAACTGGCTGCGACACTGCTTGTTTCGGGCCTGCGCGGGGTTCTCCAGGATCGCCTCATCACCGGCGACGTCGAGCGCACCGACCGCGCCGCCCGGCTGCTGATCGATCAGGTCATTCGCTGAGCCGGACTTCGCGGCGCGGTTACTTGGTGTTTGCTGGAGTGCGGTGGATGCTGGGTCGGGGCGAGCGAGGAGGCGGTATGGCTGCGAGCGTGCCCGAGCCGGTCGACGGCGGGCCTGCGGTGGGTTCGGTGCGGTGGGTGATGCTCGCCGTGCTGTGCGCCAGCCTGCTGCTGGTCGCGATGGACGCCACCATCCTGAACGTCGCGCTGCCGTCGCTGATCGCGGATCTGCGGGTGGGGCAGCTCGAACAGCTGTGGATCATCGACGTCTACGGCCTTGTCCTCGGCGGGCTGCTCATCACCACGGGTGCGGTCGGCGACCGGGTCGGCCGGAAGCTGCTGTTCCTCTCGGGCTTCGTGCTCTTCGGCGTGGCCTCGGTGGTGGCGGCGACGTCGCAGAGCGCGTGGCAGTTGATCGCCGGGCGGGTGCTGCTCGCCGTCGGCGGCGCGATGGTCATGCCCTCGACCCTGTCGCTGATCCGGAACATCTTCACCGACGCGCGGGAGCGCACCCTCGCGATCGGCATCTGGGCGGCGGTGGCCGGCGCGGGCGCGACGATCGGCCCGATCGTGGGCGGGGTGGTGGTCGAGCACCTCGGCTGGGCCTCGGCGTTCTGGTTGAACGTGCCGGTCGTGCTGCTCACCGTGGCGGTCGGCGCCTGGCTGCTGCCGGAATACCGTGCGCCGCAATCAGGTTCGCTCGACTGGCCGGCCGCCGTGCTGTCCATCGCGGGCATCGTCGGATTGGCCTGGGGCATCAAGCATGTCGCCAAGGGCACGCCGACGGCGGTGGACTGGGTCATCCTCGGGCTCGGCGTGCTGCTGCTGGCCTGGTTCGCCCGGCGTCAGCTCGCCGCCGACGATCCGCTGCTCGACGTGCGACTGTTCCGCAACGGCGCCTTCGCCGCCGCCGCGCTCGCCACGCTGCTCGCCATGCTCGCGATCGGCGCGGGCCTGTTCCTGGTCTCGCTGTGGCTGCAATACGTGCACGGCTACTCGCCGTCCGAGGCCGGGCTGCGCATGCTGCCGTCGGCGTTGACGCTGCTGGTCTCGTCGCTGGCGACGCCGTGGCTGATGCAGCACATAGGGGTTCGCGCGGTGCTCGCCGTCGGACTCGGCGCGCTGGCCGTCGGCTTCCTCGGGCTGGCGCTGAGTCCCGAGCCGACCACCTACCCCGTGGTCGCCGTGGTGCTGGCGTCGTTCGGCCTCGGCGACGGTCTGGCCATCACCGCCGCCGCCGCTGTGCTGGTGTCCGCGGTACCGCCCGAACGGGCCGGGCAGGCGGGCGCGGTCTCGGAGACGAACTACGAGCTCGGCATCGGCCTCGGCGTCGCGCTGCTCGGCAGCATCCACGGTCGCGTCTTCACCGACACTATGGCCGGCCTGCCGCTGCGCGGCGAAAACCTGGACGAGGCAAGGGAGTCCATCGGCGGCGCGGTGGAGGTGGCGGGCAGGCTGGACACTGCGGGCCGCGAGCAGGTGCTCGCCGCCGCCCGGCACGCCTTCGACGCGGCGCTCACCACGACCTCCTATATCTCGGCGGCCATCGTGGCGTCGGTGGCCGTGGTCGCGGTCTGGTTGGTGCCCAAGGGGTTCCGGGTGACCGGCTCGCATTAGGCGGCTTCGGCGGCTGCGTCTACGAGTCGTCCGCCGTGGCTGGGTGCACGTGGTCGAACACGCGACGCATCAGGTCCGATAGCTGGGCGCGCTCCGGCCGGCTCAGCGGTGCCAGAATCTCGTCACCGACCCGCTCCGCCTCCTTGTTCAGCGCGGCCAGCGCCGTGCGGCCGGTGCGGGTGATCCGGACGGTCATCCGGCGTCGATCGGCGGTGTCCCGCGCGCGCTCCACCTGCCCGGCGGCGTCGAGTTCGTCGACGACCTTGGCGACATCGCTGGGGTGGATGGCGAGCCGCTCGGCCAGGTCACGCTGCGCGTGCGGGCCGAAGTCGGCGAGCGCGGCGAGTATCGCCATGTGCCACAGGCGAAGTCCGTTGGCCGACAACCGGTCCGAGAACCGGCCGCGGGCCGCCTTGCCGACTCGCGACAGCAGGTAGATATCCAACCCGAGCAGGGTCGGCGGCAGATCCCCTCCGGCGTCCATGGCCCTATTGTAGGTCACGACCTACGATAGGGGTACACCTACTAAATGGAGGACCCTGTGGACGCCCTACACCCGCGACTGCTCGTCAGCCGCTTCGCGGAATGCTTCGCCTTCTACGCCGCCGTACTGCCCGAGCTGATCGGCGCCGAGCTGATCAAGGGCACGCCCGCGGGTCCATACGCCAACTGGGACGTCGATGAGCAGGCCGTGCTCATCCTGTTCGACCGCGCCGCCATGGCCGAGGTCGTCGGGACCGCCGCGCTCCCGCCGCACGCCGGCCCCGCGCAGGACTCGGTCATGTTCGTCTGCCGCGTCGACAATGTGGACACCGGACTCGAACTGTGCGTCCGGCACGGCGCAACCGTGGTCGCGGCGCCCACCGACCGCCACGCGTGGGGCCCCAACCTTCGCACCGCCCACCTGCGCGATCCGGACGGCACCCTCATCGAACTCCAGTCGTACTGAACCCTGGATGCCGCCGCTGTGCGAAAGTGGGCGACGTGAACCAGGATTGGGAAGACCGGGTCGCGGCCGCTTGGGCCACGTTCGACGACTACGCGGGCAGGCCGGGCGAGTTTCGCGCGGTGATCGACGCGCTGGTCGCCGAGCTGCCCGGCGACCACCCGCTCGGCCCGTTCGAGCAGGCCGGCGCCTGGGACTCGACCGGCCACTCCCACCGGGCCATTCCGCTGTACCGCGAGGCGCTGGCTCGCGGGCTCGACCCGAGCCGGCGACGCCAGGCCACGATCCAGCTCGCGAGCTCATTGCGAAACATCGGGCATGCGGCGGAGGGCGTCGAGCTGCTGTCCAAGGAGCTCGCCGCGGGGTCGGACGAGCTCGACGACGCCGTCCGCGCGTTCCTCGCCCTGTGTCTGTCCAGCCTCGGGCGCGACCGCGAGGCCCTCTCCCTCGCGCTCGGCGCACTCGCGCCGCATCTGCCGCGGTACCAGCGTTCCACCGCGAACTACGCCCGCCAGCTGGCCGAGGCCTGACTCTCCGCGGGCTATCGACGCTCGCGACATTCCCACGTCTCGGTCAGGGCTTTTTCGTGAACCTGCTGTGACCGACCGGAAAGATCGGCCGCCGCTGAACGCGATTGCGCAGCAGTACCTTTCACTCAGTCTGCGGCGTCAGGCTCCTCGCCGATCGCCTTGAGCGCGAGCCGATGCAGGGTGCGCCGCTCCTGCTCGTCGAGGCGGCCGAGAACCCGGTCGGTGGCCTCGGCGATCCGGGCGTTGGTGAGGGCGCTCTGCTTCTTGCCCGCTCGCGTCACGGTCAACCGGTATTTGCGGCGGTCCTCGGTATCGCGGACCCGAACCACCAGACCGTCCCGCTCCAGGCCGTCGACCAGCCGGACCATCTCGCTGCGGTCGATGCCGAGCGTCGTGGACACCTGCTGCTGCGACAACTCGCCGAACTCCTCCAGGCAGACCAGGACCCAGTGATCACGCAGTGACGCGCCCACCTCGGCGTGCACGGCCTTGTGCAGCTTTCCGAGCGCGAAGGTCGGCAGGCGGAGCAGGGCGCGGGGATGCAGGTGCTCGTCGGGCATTCCGACATCTTATCTATTGTTAGACAGCTCTATCGTTGATAACCTCTACAATCTCAAGGCTCTACTAATTGGGAGGATTCGTGACGGACAATCGAACGGCGGCGCCGGTGGCCGAGCCCGCGCTCGAGGCCGTGCCCGCGGCGGTGTGGCGAGTCGCGGGGGTCGTCGTCTTCGGCGCGGTGATGAGCATGCTGGACACGTCGCTGGTGAACGTCGGGCTCAACACCATCGCCACCGATCTCGGGGCGACCCTCGACAGCGCGCAGTGGATCGCCAGCGGCTATCTGCTCGCCCTGGCCGTCGCCTTGCCGTTGGTCGGCTGGCTGGGCCGGCGGTTCGGCCTGGACCGGGTGTGGCTCGGCGCGCTCATCGGCTTCACGATCACCTCGGGGTTGTGCGCGTTGGCGCCGAATATGGGGTGGCTCATCGCATTACGCATCGCGCAGGGGTTGACCGCCGGGTTGCTGGTGCCCGCCGGACAGGCCATGATCGGCCAGGTCGCCGGGCCGCACCGGCTGGGCCGGGTGATGAGCGTGGTCGGCATCGCGGTGGTCGCCGCGCCCGCCATCGGGCCGACCGTCGGCGGCCTGATGCTGGCCCAATTGCCCTGGGAGTGGCTGTTTTTGATCAATATCCCGTTCGGGCTCGTCGCGGTGACGCTGGCGCTGCGGGTGCTTCCGCGCATCGAACGGTCGGCCGCGGGCACCTTCGACGTCGTCGGGTTCGCGCTCATCGGCGCCGGGCTGTCGCTGCTGGTCTACGGGCTCGGCGAGATCGGAAGTCGCGGTGACTTCTTCGCGCCGACGGTGGGCGCGCCGATCGTGCTCGGGGTGCTCGCGCTGGCCGGGTACGTGCTGCGGTCGGTGCGAGGGCGCGGGCCACGGCTGCTGGACGTCAGCATGTTCCGCAGCCCGGTGTTCAGCTCCGCCAACGCGGCCAACCTCTTCAACGGGGCCTCGCTGTTCGGCTCGATGCTGTTGCTGCCGTTGTACTTCCAGGTGTTGCACGGGCAGAGCCTGATCGTCACCGGGTTGTCCCTGGCGAGCTTCGGCTTCGGCGGCGTCGTCGCGCTCCCGATCGCGGGCCGGCTCACCGATCGGTACGGCGGCGGCGTCGTCGCCACGATCGGCAACGTGCTCTCGGTCCTGGTGACCGTGCCGTTCGCCTTCGGCGACGCGTCGATGAACATCGTGGTCGTGCAGGTGCTGCTGCTGATCCGTGGCATCGGTACCGGCCTGACCGGCATACCGGTCGTCGCGGCCGCCTACGCGGCGGTCCGCCGCGACCAACTGTCCGACGCGGCCTCGACGGTGAACATCCTGCAGCGCGTCGGCGGCTCGATCGGCGCGGCGTTGCTCGCGGTGGTGCTCTACCGATCCGCCGCCGCGGGCCTGCCCCTCGACGCCGGTTTCCGCCAGGCGTTCTGGTGGCTCACCGGCGCGACCGTCGTCTCCCTCGCCGCATCGATCTGGTTGTGGTACACCGAGATTCGACTGCGCGCCGCTCGCGTCGAGCCCGGTGCCTGATCGAATCGCGCACTGTCGGCACGCGGCGGAGTCGCGAGTAGGGAAAGCGCGCCGGTCTCGGTGGGCGTACGACCGAGCCCAGTGATAGCCGAAAGATTGCGATGTGATCTTCTGGTGTCCCCATCGAAAGCGGAGGAGTGTGCCATGTCCTACGTCGTGGACTTCGCCGACGTGTCGACCGTCGGGCTGGAGTCGTCGCCGGTCGCGGAGGCGCTCGCCGGTCTGCGGGCGAACGAGGCCCGGTACTTCAAGAACAAGTACGACCACGTCTTCACCGTGGAGCCCGCGAGCGAGGCGGAGTCGATCATCGCGTGGGTGCACCGGATCCTCCAGGAGGAACGCGGCATCGTCATCGCCGCTCGCCCGCTGGAGGCCACGGAGTTCGAGGTCGACAACTCACGCTGGGCTTACGTCTTCTACGAGGACGGCCTGTCGATCAACGTGCTGTACGCCCTGGACGGCTCCGGAAAACGGGCGGTCGGGTTCAAGCTCTCCGACGGGATGGACGTCCCCGCCGAACTCGCGTCGTTCAAGTTCGCGCGGCAGAAGTCGAAGCTGGCCGGGACGATTCGCGGCTCCTACTTCGTCATCAAGAACGAGTACTGACCGCCGCGACGCTCGAAGCCGGACCCTGACCGAATCCTCGATGTTCGAACGTATGTTCGATATACTGAGAGCGGGTGGGTATCGGCCGAGAGCGAGGGGTCATGCGCGAGTCGTCCTCGGGTTTGTTGAGGTTGCTGGTCAACGAGGTCGCGCTGCGGCACGGGTACGGCTGCGAGGAGATCGGCGGGGAGTTCGTGCTGACGGGCGCTGTGGGCGGCCGGGTCGTGCTGCCGTGCACCCGGCTGGATCGGCGGATGGCCCGCGCGCCGCGGCAGCTGTGGTCCGCGCTGATCGCCGATCGGTTGGATACGCAGATCGCCGACCTCGCCGCCGGGCACCTCGACCAGTCCCGCCTGGAGTCCGTGCGGCCGCTGCTGCGGACTCGTCTGTGCTCGGCGCGCACGAAAGGGCTGATCAACGACGTGCGGCGATTGGTCGCACCCGGACTGCTCCAGCGGGTGCTCGTGGACTTCGGCGACATCATGGCGCCGGTGACCTATGCGGGCGCGCAGCGCTGGGGCGCGAAGGAATCCGACCTGTTCGAGATCGCCGAGCGCAACACCAGGGCCGAGGGCGGGCTCGACCTGACGGCCGCCGAGATCGACGGCATGGACGACGTCGACATCCAAATGCTCTACGGCGCCTCGGATTTCGTCACGGCCCACGTGCGCTGGCTCGACGACTACCCGGTCGTCGGACCGTGGGGCGCGCTGCTGGTCATCCCCGGCCACACCCATCTCCTCGTGCACCCGATCACCGGCCCGACCGTCTTCGCCGGGACGAGCCTGCTCGCGCAGCTGCTCGTCGCCGGGGAGGCGGAGTCGCCGCCGATCGGCCGGTCGATCTACTGGTGGCGCAACCGGATCACCGTCGACATCGCCGCCACCGTCCGTGGCAGCGGCGACCGGATGGAGGTTGTCCCGGCCGACCACCTCGAGTCGCTGCTGGAGATCATGCGTCGAGCGTGAACGAAGCGGTTCCCCGCACGACGAGCGCGCGGGGAACCGAATTCGTTGCCGGACAGGCGAATCCGTTTAGGTGACGATCGGCAGGTACACCGACTTGCCGCTGTCGGCGAACTCGGCGGACTTCGCCGCCATCCCCGCCTCGATCGCCTCGACGTCGGTGAGCTGATGGCGCTCGGCGTACTCGCGCACGTCCGCGGAGATGCGCATCGAGCAGAACTTCGGCCCGCACATGGAGCAGAAGTGCGCGGTCTTGGCCGGCTCGGCGGGCAGGGTTTCGTCGTGGTACTCCCTGGCCGTGTCCGGATCCAGCGACAGCGCGAACTGATCGCGCCAGCGGAATTCGAAACGCGCCTTGGACAATTCGTTGTCCCGATCCTGCGCGTGCGGATGTCCCTTGGCCAGGTCGGCGGCGTGCGCGGCGATCTTGTAGGTGATCACGCCGACCTTGACGTCGTCCCGGTTGGGCAGCCCGAGATGTTCCTTCGGGGTGACGTAGCAGAGCATGGCCGTGCCCGCCTGCGCGATGATCGCGGCGCCGATGGCCGAGGTGATGTGGTCGTAGGCCGGCGCGATATCGGTGGCGAGCGGGCCGAGGGTGTAGAACGGCGCCTCCTCGCACAGCTCCTCCTCGAGCCGCACGTTCTCCACGATCTTGTGCATGGGCACGTGCCCGGGGCCCTCGATCATCACCTGCACGCCATGGGATTTGGCGATCTTCGTCAGCTCGCCGAGGGTGCGCAGCTCGGCGAACTGCGCCTCGTCGTTGGCGTCGGCGATGGAGCCGGGCCGCAGGCCGTCGCCCAGGGAGAACGTGACGTCGTACTTCGCCAGGATCTCGCACAGCTCCGCGAAGTTGGTGTACAGGAACGACTCCCGATGATGCGCCAAACACCAAGCGGCCATGATGGATCCGCCGCGCGAGACGATGCCGGTGACCCGCTTGGCGGTCAGCGGTACATACCGCAGCAGCACGCCCGCGTGCACCGTCATGTAGTCGACGCCCTGCTCGCACTGCTCGATCACGGTGTCGCGGTAGATCTCCCAGGTGAGCTGGGTCGGATCGCCGTTCACCTTTTCCAGCGCCTGATAGATCGGCACCGTGCCGACCGGGACGGGGGAGTTGCGCAGGATCCACTCGCGGGTCTCGTGGATGTTCTTGCCGGTGGACAGGTCCATGATGGTGTCGGCGCCCCAGCGGGTCGCCCACACCATCTTCTCGACCTCCTCGGCGATGGAGGATGAGACGGCCGAGTTCCCGATGTTCGCATTGATTTTCACGAGGAACTTCTTGCCGATGATGGTCGGCTCCAGCTCCGGATGCCGGTGATTGGCGGGGATCACCGCGCGACCGAGCGCCACCTCGTCGCGGACCAGTTCGGGCGAGACGCCCTCGCGGGCGGCGATGAAGCGCATCTCGGGCGTGATGATGCCGCGCCGCGCCCAGGCCAGCTGCGTCGGCGGGCCGTCGACCCGCGGCTTGTCCCAGGTGTCGCGCAGTTTCGGTAGACCGGCCGCTAGGTCGATGGTCGCCGAGTCGTCGGTGTACGGGCCCGAGGTGTCGTAGAGGTCGAAATGCTCACCGTTGGTGAGGTTGACGCGGCGGACCGGGATGCGCAGTCCGTCTACCTCGGTGTAGTGCTTGACACTGCCTTCGATGGGTCCGGTGGTGACGGTGTCGATGCTCTCGGAGCGACCATTTGATGCAGCAGCAGATGCCATGATTTTTCCTCCCTACGCCGGCATTACCCGGTCAGGTTCATACGGTCGACGGCCCTAGCCGTCCTCTCAGCCCGCTGGTGCGAGCCCCCGTTGGCGTGTGAAATTTTCCAGCCCGACAGTACCCGCTGACCCCGAGCGCCCGTCGGGTGAACGACGGAACACGCAGGTACGCAGGTTATACGCGCACATAGAGCTTGGCCCCCGCCCGAATTCGGGCAGGGGCCAAGTGCGGCTAACGCTCGCGAGGTCCGATCGGGAACCCCAACGCGCCGAACGTGGCGTTGAGATTGATCTCGATCTGCGTCAGCAGCGCGTTGAAGTCGGCCAGCATGGACACCACATTGTCGGTGCGGCAGCCGAACTGGTCGGGCGCATTGGGCGCCAGCCGCGACTTCAGCCAGTTGAGCGTGTCCGCCATGCCCAGCGACGGCAACGTCAGATGCTCGCTGAGGTGATCGCGCTTGTAGATGACGGACGCGCCGCCCGCGCACCACTGCTGCGACAGCCGATCATTGGTCCACACCGGCACCGCCTCGTCGAAGACGCCCTGGTACAGGAAGATCGGCGCGGTGGGGATAGTGCGACCGAGCACCGTGGACTCGAAGACCTTCTTGATCTCCGGGACCTGAAGGAAGTCGGGAATGGGGATGGTCAGCATGCGCCCGTAGTCGACGAACATCTGCGTGAGCGCGTTGCGCGGCAGGCACTGTCGCTCGGTCCGGTCCATCAGCGCCCGGCCCTCGGGGGTCAGGTAGCGGTCGGCGGCCTGCTTGAAGTCGGGGAAGGCCTTGCGCAGCGAGGAGATGCCGATGCCGATGAGCGAGGAGAACATCGACCCGTTGACGTGCAGCAGCGACACTACATCGGAGGTCGGCGCGCCGAGCGCGATGCCCTTGACGTTCAGTTCGGGCGCGTAGGTCGGCTGCATCTCGGCCGCCCAGCCCGAGCCCATGCCACCGCCGGAGTAGCCCCACAGGGCGACCGGGGTGTCCGCGCCGTTCAGCCCGAGCGGCTGGAAACCTTCGGCCGCCCGGACGCCGTCGAGAATCAGGTAGCCGGGCTCCTTCGGCACCGTGAGGTGTCCGTCGAGGCCCTCGTAGTCCGGAATCGAGATCGCCCAGCCCTGGCTGATCAGGCCGGCGATCGCGATCAGTTCGCTCTGCGAGTGGATGCCCTCGAGGCCGGGCAGGCCCGAACCCTGTTGCAGCACATACGATGGCGAGCAGTCGTTGCTGGCGCTGTCGTAGTATAACTGCAGCGACACCAGCGGGCGTGCGCGGTTCGGATCCGCGCCCGCGGGCAGGATGACCGTGGTGACGGCGACCGTGGGTTGTTCGTCGAGGTCGGTGGTGCGGTAGAGCAGCTGCCAGGACCGCACGTTCAGCGGCAGCACGGTCAGCACCGCGAGATGTACTTCGCGCGAGCGGAGAATCGCGCCGGGAGCCTGGGCCTCGAAGCCCTCGGGCGGTCGATAGAACGAATCGTCTTGCGTGAGAGGCACCGCGGCGGCGGGCGCGGGCGCGACCGCGCCGGTCAACAGCGCGGTGACCACCGCGAACGCCACTGTCACCGCCGCGGCTACCGCGCGGAGCCCCGGCCGCGCGCGGCCGGTCGGAACACCCTTGATCACTGACACGTACGCGTCCTTCCTCCTCGGCGTGACAGCGATTAGAGCATGGCAGGAGCCGCGCTATGGTCGAGGGATGACCCGCAGCAAATCCGCCGCGCGGCCGGCCGAGGGCCCGGCGCGCCGCCGGATCCGTGGACTCGACGCCGAACAGCGCAGCGCACAGCGGCGCAGTCAACTGCTCGACGCGGCCACCGAACTGTTTGCCGAGCACAGCTATTCGGGCACATCGATCGAGCAGATCTGTCAGCGCGCCTACGTCGGAACCAAGGGGTTCTACGACCACTTCGACAGCAAGGAAGCCTGCTACATCGCGCTGCTGGAGCAGGTCACCGCGCAGATTCAGCAACGGGTGAGCGCGGCCGCCGCCGCAGCCGCCGAACTGGACTGGCCCGGCCGCGCCGCGCCGGTGATCGAGGCGTTCGTGCACGCCATCGCCGACGACCCGCGGCTGGCCAAGGTGACTTTCGGTGAGGCGGGCGGCATCTCGCCCGCGGTGGAGCGGTTGCGGCGCAGCAACCGGCGGTGGTCCGCGGGCTTCCTGGACCGGGTGTGGAGCGGCGAGCCCGCGAGCGGGGCCGGCGAGCAGCGGGCGCGGCTCGCCTTGGCGCTGGCCACCATCGGCGGCATGTTCGAACTCGTCGCGGACTGGCTGCACCATCACGACGACGGCGGCGCGCCGGACGGGGTGGACACCCTCGTCGAGGATTTGAACCGGTTCGTTCTCGTGGTCTACAGCGGGCGGGAAACCATTACGGGGCAATAGCTTTCGCGACGACGCGAGCCGGGCCGACTCGATTCGGCCCGGCTCGCGTCGTGATGGCGTGTGCTCAGTCGAGCGGGCGCGCGGGGCGGATGCGGCCCCTGACCTCGCCGAGCCCGATGCGCCGCACATCGGGGCCCGGCGCGGACGCGGTGATGACCACCTCGTCGCCGTCCTCGAGGAACGTGCGCTGCTGGCCGTTCACCGAGACGGGTTCGCTACCGCCCCAAGACAGTTCGATGAACGAGCCGCGCTGATCGGGTTCCGGTCCGGAGATGGTGCCGGAGGCGTACAGATCTCCCGTGCGGGTGGCCGCGCCGTTGGCGGTGAGGTGGGCCAGCATCTGCGCGGGCGACCAGTACATGCGGGAGAACGGCGGATGCGCGACCACCTGGCCGTTCCAGGCCACCGTCAGGTCGATGTCGAGCCCCCACGGCTCCTTCTCCCGCAGGTAGGGCAGGGGCTCGGGGGACTGGTCGGGCGTCGGCACCCGCGCGGACTCCAGCGCGGCCAGCGGGGTGACCCACGGCGCGATCGACGTCGCGAAGGACTTGCCGAGGAACGGGCCCAGCGGCTGATACTCCCAGGCCTGGATGTCGCGGGCCGACCAGTCGTTGACCAGCGCGACGCCGAAGACCCGCTCGGCGAACTCCCCGGTCTCCACCGGATCGCCGAGTTCGGAGCCGACCCCGACGAGGAAGCCGAGCTCGGCCTCGATGTCCAAGCGCCGCGACGGCCCGAAATCCGGTGTGCCGGAGTCTGTTCTGCGCTGGCCATTGGGCCGGATCACCTCGGTGCCCGAGACGACGACGGTGCCCGCCCGGCCGTGGTAACCCACCGGCAGATGCCGCCAATTCGGCAGCAGCGGTTCGCTGTCCGGGCGGAAGAGGCGACCGAGGTTCGTCGCGTGGTCGAGGCTCGCGTAGAAGTCGACGTAGTCGCCGATCGGCACCGGCAGGCCGAGGCGCACCTCGTGCACGGCATGTATTGCGGCGTCGTCGATTTCGCGATCGACCAGTTCGCGGACGCGTTCACGCACCTCGCGCCAGCGCCGCGAGCCCCGCGCCATGAGGGCGGCCAGGCTCGGCTCGGCGAACTCCGGATCACCCAGTGTCGCGGCGAGATCGATGACGGAGTCGCCCAATCGCGTGCCGACCCGGTAGTTCTGGCCGTCCGGGCTGAACACGCCGTAGGGCAGGTTCTCCGCGCCGAACAGCGAGTCGTCGGGTACCTCGATGCGCGTCTTCACGCCGGCCCCCGGCCCGACCAGGTCCACGCGTAGGCCGGATCCTCGCAGGCGAGGGCGCCCTCGCCGAGCTCGAGCGGCCGGAAGGTGTCGACCATGACCGCGAGCTCGTCGAAGTAGTCCAACCCGATGCTGCGTTCGTAGGCGCCGGGCTGCGGGCCGTGCGCGTAACCGCCGGGGTGCACCGACACCGAGCCCTGCGCGATCCCGGATCCCTTGCGCGCCTCGTAGTTTCCGCCGCAGTAGAACATGATCTCGTCGGAGTCGACGTTGGAGTGGTAGTACGGCACGGGGATCGACAGCGGGTGGTAGTCGACCTTGCGCGGCACGAAGTTACAGACCACGAAGTTGGTCCCCTCGAAGGCTTGGTGGGCGGGCGGCGGCTGATGGATGCGGCCGGTGATCGGCTCGAAGTCGCTGATGTTGAAGGTGATCGGATACAGGCAGCCGTCCCAGCCGACCACGTCGAACGGGTGGGTGGCGTAGCGCAGGCGGGTGCCGACCACCTTGCCGCCGGGGCGGTGCTTGACGAGGACCTCCACGTCGGTACCGGTCTCGGTCAGTATCTCGGTGGGGCCGTGCAGATCTCGCTCGCAGTAGGGCGCGTGCTCGAGCAACTGGCCGAACTTCGACAGGTAACGCTTCGGCGGAGTGATATGGCTGGACGCCTCGATCGCGTACGCGCGCAACGGTTCCGGCCCGGTGGGGCGCCAGCGGTGAGTGGTCGCGCGGGGGATGAGCACCTGGTCGCCCTGGCGCGCGGGTATCGGTCCGAAGACCGTCTCCACGACGGCCGCGCCGGACTCCACGTAGACCAGTTCGTCGCCGATCGCGTTGCGGTACAGCGGGGACGTGGCCCGCGCGACGACATAGGAGATGCGGACGTCGGCGTTGCCGAGCACCAGGCGTCGTCCGGTCACCACGTCGGTGCTCGCGACGACGTCGTCGGGGAACAACTCCGGCAACCGCAGATGCCGGTGCCGCAGTGGATGATTCGGGGTGGTGGACTGATCGGGCAGCTCCCACACCGTCGAATCGACGATCGCGGGCGGCAGCCCGCGGTGGTACAGCAGCGAGGAGTCCCCGGAGAAACCCTCCTCGCCCATCAGCTCCTCGTAGTAGAGCTGGCCCTGCTCGTCCCGGTGTTGGGTATGCCGTTTCGGCGGCACCGCTCCTACTTGTCGGTAGAACGCCATGACCGCACCTCCTGCCTGGCTTGTGGCCTGGTTCAACTGGTCACCATCGTAGTGATGGCCGGCCGGGCGCAGTGGCGGAATCTGCCCTCGACTGCGCGAATTCTGCCGGAACATCGCGGCATCGGGAGGCATTTCGACTAGCTGTTCGGTATCCAGCCGACTATTTGCCCACTGCCTCGGGCGTCGAACTCGATGGGTCAGGCGTGGCGCAGGGCGCGATAGACCGAGGCGCCGACGAAGGCGCCGAGATCCTGCGGTGTCCAGCCGCCCGAGCCCGCGAGCAAGGTGCGCACCGCGCCCTCGCCCGCCGACACCCACAGCTCCACCAGTACCGGCAGCTTGCGCTCGGCGTCCTCGGTGCCCCACGCGCGCAGCGTCGGCCGCAGCAGGGTCGTGCAGCGCTCGATGGCGAGCGCGCGGCCGCGCCCGAACGAATCCGCCACCGCCGGATCGGGATTGCCGTACAGCAGGCGCCACGCGTCCGGCCGCGCGGCCGCCTTCTCCAGCAGCGCGTGAAAGCCCTCGATGAACACGGTCTCGCCCGCGTCGACGTCCCGGCGGCGCATCACCCCCAGCAGGTCGTCGACCAGATAACTCTCCTCGCGCCGAATCAGCGCCTCGATCAACTCCACCCGATCCCCGAAGCAGGCATAAACCACCGGCCGAGTCACATTCATCCGCTCGGCGACAGCCGCCATCGTGACCGCCGCGATCCCATGCTCCACCGCGATCGCCAACGCCGTATCCAGCACCTGCGGGCGGCGCCGCTCCGGCCCCAGGTGCGGCGCCCGCTGTCGCGCCCCCACCCCCGAATCACCACCCATGAGCACCAACATAGATCACCCAGCAACCCCCACACCCACCTGACGCCAACCTCCCGTATCGCGGCCGCACCGCCCGCTCCGCCTACGCAGGCTGCGCAGCCAACCGTCGATATCCGACCAAGAGGGTTCGCCTGCGAGTCTTCGCCGGTTATCTTCGTGGCATGGCCGTCCGCGAGCCGTTGCTGAGCACGGCGGAGTTCGAAGAACTGGCACGTGTGGCCGACCGCATTGCGGAGGGTTTGCGGCTCGAGTTCGTAGCAGGGGTATTGAGCGCGAAGCCGCTGCCGAACGGGAACCATGGCTGCATAATCACGTGGCTCATCCGCCAGTGTTTGGCTGGTCGACCTGAATTGTGGTTGTCGCCCTCCCAGGGTCTCGTCGTCGGGGCGGATCGCAGGGGACGCGCGCGGCCGGACGGCGTGCTGGCTGACTCTGAAGCCTTTGTCGGCCAAGGGGAATGGGCAGACGCGGCCGCTGCGCTGATGGTGGTGGAGATCGCTACGCACGACCGGGACACCGACCGGTGGTATCGGTCTGGCAAATCGCGGTGCTATGCCGCAACAGGTATTCCGGTCTACTTGCTGATCGACCGAGACGCCCGTGAAGTCATCGTCTACAGCGACCCGAGCAACGACCGGTACCAGCAGATCATCATGCGGCCGTTCGGCTCAGCGCTGCGGCTCCCCGATCCCGTAAGCATCATCCTCGATACCGAGCCGTTGGTGCGGTGGGCGGCGTAACCCGAACCTCGCGGTCATTCGGTGAATTCGGCTATTACGGGGGCGTGGTCGCTGGCGCCTTTGCCTTTTCGTTCTTCTCGGTCGACCATCGCGTCTGTTGCGGTGGTGGCGAGGGCGGGGGAGGCGAGGATGAAGTCGATGCGCATGCCTTCTTTGCGGGGGAAGCGGAGTTGGGTGTAGTCCCAGTAGGTGTAGACGCCGGGGCCGGGGGCGAAGGGGCGCATGACGTCGGTGAAGCCGGTGTCGAGGAAGGACTGGAAGGCGTCGCGTTCGGGCTGTGAGGTGTGGGTGCTGTGGAGGAAGCGCTCGGGGGCCCAGACGTCGTCGTCGGTCGGCGCGATGTTCCAGTCGCCGACCAGGGCGATCTTGGCCTGCGGGTCCTCGGCGAGCCAGCGGGCGCCGTTGTCGCGAAGGGCGGCAAGCCATTCCAGCTTGTAGGCGTAGTGCGGGTCGGCGAGGGTGCGGCCGTTCGGCACGTACAGGCTCCAGACCCGGACGCCGCCGCAGGTGGCGCCGAGCGCGCGCGACTCGACCACGGGCGCGCTGATGAGCGACTCGCCCGCATCCTTGTCGAACCCGGGCTGATTCGGAAAGGCGAGTTCCACGTCCTTCAGCCCGACCCGCGAGACGATGGCGACACCGTTCCACTGGTTGATGCCGAGATGAGCCACCTCATAACCGAGCTCGTCGAACCGATCGAACGGGAACTGATCGTCGCGGCACTTCGTCTCCTGAATGGCCAGCACGTCGATGTCCTGGCGGTCCAGAAACCCCGCGACCCGATCGATCCGGGAGCGAATGGAGTTGACGTTCCAGGTGGCGAGGCGCACGGCGGCCTTTCGTAGGGAGATGGATCCGTTCTACCGCGGCTCGGCGGACCGGTGGGGATGGTTCGCGGGGGCGGCGTACCGGTACATGTGATGTTCCACGAAACCGAGTTCCCGATACAGCGCGAGCGCGGCACTGTTCCCGGCCTCGACCTGAAGGTACGCGTGGGTCGCGCCGCGCGCGTGCCCCCACCGGATCAGCTCGGCGCACACCAGCGACCCGAGCCCCTTCCTGCGGTGCTCCGCGCCCACCGCCACACAGGTGAGGCCGATCCATCGCCGCCCGTCCGGCGCGGTGGTCACCGCGCCGCGCCCGATCGCGATCGGCGTCGGCACCCCGAGCGAGGCGAACCCGAGCTCGCCGTCGCGCACGGCGGTCAGCACCTCGACATCGGGCTCGCGTGCCGAAAGCCGCTGCGGCGTAGGCGCTTCGCCCTCGAACCGATGCATCTCCAGCCACGCCGCGTCCGGCTGGGTGGCGACCCGCACCATCGAAGGCCCCTGCGGCAGCACGAAGTTCTCGATGTCGATGGCCAGCATGACGGTCTCGCGCCAGCTGTTCCACTCCGGCGGGAGGGTGGCGAGGCGGTCGGGCAGCGCGAGCAGCAGCGGCAGGCCGTGCGCGGCGTACCACTCGCCGATGCGCTCGATCGCCGCCTGCGTCACCTCGGCGGGCCCGTCGGAACCGCCAAGCGGCACAGCGGAATTGGCTCGCCCGGTGTATCCGTTTCCGGCACGGACCAGCCATCCGTCGATCCAGGTGTGCTCGACGCCGGGCCAGCCGTCGGCCGCCGCGGCCTCCAGCGACCTGATCTCGCCGGTACGAATCGGCCTCGGCCCCAACGCTTTCAGCGCGACGACCCGGTCCGGCGTCACCGCGACGACCTGCCCGTCCGCGCCGCGCACGGTCGGCGGATCCAGCGAGACCAGCTCGCCGATCACATCGGTGAGCGGTTGTGGATAACCGGCGGGCAGCCGATACCGCAGCACCACGCGGCGGCCGAGCGGGATCCTCGGCGGGTCAGCCTCAGTCGTCATGGCCGAACGGGTCCGCGACGGTGCCGGGGATCCAGCTGAGTCCCGGTGTGCCCCAACCGTTGCGCTTGATCGCCTTCTTCGCCGCGCGGGCGTTGCGCCCGATCAGCACGTCGACATAGAGGAAGCCGTCGAGGTGCCCCACCTCGTGCTGCAGCATGCGGGCGAAGAAGCCCTTGCCCTCTATTTCGACCGGTTCGCCGCGCTCGTCGGTGCCGGTGACCTTGGCCCACTCGGCCCGGCCGGTCGGGTACTGCTCGCCGGGCACCGACAGGCAGCCCTCTTCGTCGTCGTCCGGGTCCGGCATGGTCTCCGGGATGGCCGAGGTCTCCAGCACCGGGTTGATCACCGCGCCGCGGCGCCTGCTCGCGGTGCCGTCCGGCGCGATGTCGGGGCAGTCGTAGACGAACAGCCGCAGCGGCACGCCGACCTGGTTGGCCGCGAGCCCGACCCCGTGCGCGGCGTCGAGCGTGTCGTACATGTCCGCGATGAGCTCGGCCAATTCCTCCGGCGACTGGGTGACCCGCTCGGTCGGGTTGTGCAGAACCGGGTCGCCGACGATCACGATCGGGAGGATAGCCATGGGAACAATTATTGCCGCGCCGCCCGCCCGCCGGCCGTGCGGGGGCGGCAACCTTCCCGCGACACGCCTACCGGCAGGTAGCGAACACGCCGCGCCGTACCCCTGGTGATCCCCTGCTCTCGTGGTTGAATGATCCGCGACGTACAAGCACCATTTTTCGTCTGGTGGTAACTCGGCGAGGGAGCAAGATGGACGGCGCAGCGGCACGGAATCTTTCCGCGATCCAGGGCGACCCTTCCGCGAGCGACGATGTCACGGCAGCGGAGCAGACCGGCGACGGCGATGGCCTCAGCCGTCGCGAACGCGACATCCTGGCCTTCGAACGCCAGTGGTGGAAGTACGCGGGGGCCAAGGAAGAAGCCATCCGGGAGCTGTTCGGCATGTCGCCCACTCGCTACTACCAGGTGCTCAACGCCGTCGTGGATCGGCCAGAGTCGCTCGCCGCCGATCCGATGCTGGTCAAGCGGCTGCGCAGGCTGCGGGCGAGCAGGCAGAAAGCCAGGGCCGCGCGACGGCTCGGATTCCAGGTATGACCGGGCTAGGCTCGGCTAGGTGAGCTACCCGAATCCCACCTCCGGTGGGCCGCCATTGCGAGCGTTGGCGATGGTGTTGATCGCACTGGCCATCGTCTTCGCCGGCCTGGGTGCGATGTCGCTGTCGAAGTCCGATGCCGACAACACAGGATCCGGTCCCGCGGAGTCGGCCACCTCGACCACCGTCGCGGCCCCGGTGCCGCAGATGCCGCAGAGCACGGCGCAGAAGACCTCCGACGCCCCGCCGTCCACCACCCTGCCGTCCACGACGATCGACACCCCGACCACCACGCCCCCGCCCACCACCACCGCGGCGGTCGCCAAGTCGGTTCCGGTGCGCGTGCTGAACAACAGCATGATCGTCGGCCTGGCCGGCAAGACCGCGAACCAGCTCACCGCCGAGGGCTGGAACGTCGTCGAGACGGGGAACTATCCCGGCGTCAATATCCCGAAAACGACGGTGTACTACGGCAATTCGCCGGGCGATCGGGAGGCCGGACTCGCCATCGCGCAGCAGCTCGGCACCAGCGCGGAGGCGAAGTCGAGTGGATTGGGTGAGTCCTCGCCCGGTGTAACCGTCATCGTGACGGGTAACTGACAACTGGTGACCCTGCCGCGGCAACTGGCGACCTGCCGCTGAACGGGCCTGTCACGGCGCGACACGGCGGACGTGGCATCATCTTGTCCGGTAACGAACGTGTCCACCCAGCTTTACTCGTAAACTCGGTACTCGTAAAGGAGTTCCCCGATGGCCCCGTCCACAACTCGTCGCCCGTCCTGGCGGACTGTGACCCCGGTGCTCGCGGTCGCGGTCCTCGGCCTCGCAGGCTGCTCCAACAGCCAGGAGTCGAGTGATGTCAAGGGAACGACCCCGCCGGTGTGGAGCGGCGCCGCGGCCCCGCCGGCCAGCGAATCCGGCAAGGAAACCGGCTCCGCGGAGTCGAACTCGGGGGTGAAGGTCGAGCTGAAGGACGCCGCGGGCTCCTCGGTCGGCACGGCGAACATCGTCAAGGACGGCAGCCACCTGCAGTTCACCATCGAGGCCCACGGCCTGCGCCCCGGCTTCCACGGCCTGCACGTGCACTCGATCGGCAAGTGCGAGCCCAACTCGGTCGCCCCGACCGGCGGCCCGTCCGGCGACTTCCTTTCCGCCGGTGGACATCTGCAGGTCGGCAGCGCCAACACACACCCGGCCAGCGGCGATCTCACCTCGCTCGAGGTCCGCTCCGACGGCACGGCCAAGCTGGTCACCACCACCGACGCGGTGACGCTCGACGATCTGAAGGACAAGGCGTTGATGATCCACGCCGACGCCGACAACTTCGGCAATATCCCGAACCGATACCTCCGGGCCGACGGCGTGGCCGGCCCGGATGACACGACGCTAGCAACGGGTGACGCGGGCGGCCGCGTCGCCTGCGGTGTGATCAAATAGCGCAGGAGCCGATATGGCCGGGGCAGGTAGAGAACACGTTCCCTTCCATGGATCGCCCCGGCCCACCATAGGCATCGAGTGGGAGATCGCGCTCGTCGACAAGGTGAGCCGCGATCTGTCGAATACCGCTGCGGCGGTGTTCGATTCACTGGGCGATCTGCACGCGCACGACGGCACCCCCCAGGTGACCAAGGAGTTGTTGCGCAACACCGTCGAGCTCGTCACCGGCGTGCACGACACCGTCGGCGAGGCGGTCGACGATCTGCGCGGCACCATGGACGCGGTCCGGCGCGCCGCCGACCCGCTCGGGGTGGATCTGTTCTGCGCGGGCACCCATCCGTTCGCCCAGTGGTCGGCCCAGCAGCTGACCCGCTCGGAGCACTACGACGAGCTGATCGAGCGCACCCAGTGGTGGGGCAGGCAGATGATGATCTGGGGCGTGCACGTGCACGTCGGAGTCTCCCACCGGGACAAGGTCTTTCCGATCCTCAACGCGCTGCTGCTGCAGTATCCGCACCTGCTCGCGCTGTCCGCGTCCTCGCCGATGTGGGCGGGCTCGGACACCGGTTACGCGAGCAACCGGACGCTGATGTTCCAGCAGCTGCCCACCGCGGGCCTGCCGTTCCAGTTCGAAAACTGGCACGGCTTCGAGCAATTCGTGCACGACCAGTTCAAAACCGGTGTGTTCGAACAACTCGGCGGCATGCACTGGGACATCAGACCCGCGCCGAAGTGGGGCACGATCGAGGTCCGGGTGTGCGACGGGGTGTCGACCCGCGCCGAGCTGGCCGCCATGGCCGCGCTGATCCACTGCCTGATCGTCGATCTCGACCGTCGGCTGGAGGAGGGCGAAACGCTGCCCGCGCTGCCTCCGTGGCACGTGCAGGAGAACAAGTGGCGCGCGGCCCGCTACGGGCTCGACGCGATCGTCGTCGTGGACGACAAGAGCAACGAGCGGCTGGTCACCGACGACGTGACCGATCTGCTGAATCGACTGGAGCCGACCGCGAAACGGCTCGGCTGCGCGGACGAGCTGGCGTTCGTGGCCGAGATTCCCGAGCGCGGCGCGTCTTATCAACGGCAGCGCAAGGTCGCCGCCGCGGCGCAGGGTGATCTGGTCGCGGTGGTGGACGCGCTGGTCAAGGAGCTGGAGCAGTAATCGGGCGGGCGGGGATGCTCGCCTGCTGTTCAGTCGGGCGGTGGGACGGCGTTCACCCCCCGTTTACTATGGTCGAGTGCTTGTCGAGGACCCGGGACCCAGAGTAGGAAGTGCCGCCACTCGGTTGCGCGTGCCGCCGACCCGGGTCTGGGTCGCGGCCGGCGTCGCCGCGGTGCCGGTGCTGTTGATCGCGCTGCAGATCGTGGCGGTGCGCGAGGACTTCCAGGGTCCGCTCGGCAGCCTGTGGCAGGACTACGTCGGCACGCCGAAGTCGATGTCGGTGCCGTGGGCGGGCCTGGTCCTGGCGCTGGTCGGTCTGCCCATGAAGCGCCGGATCGTCGCGCTGAGCGCGGCCGCCGGAATCGACCTGGTGTGGGCCGGTATCCGGCTGCTGGCCGGTGAGTCGTTCGCGATCGGGAACGGGCCGGTGATCGTGCTCACCGGGCTGGCCGTGTTCGCCTGGCTGCGCTGGGACGGGACCGAACGACGCAACGCGCTGCACGCGGCCGCGCTCGGCGCGCTGCTCATCCTGGCCACCAAGGTCGGCGATGTGTGGCTGCACGTCACGATCATGAGCAGGCCGACGGTGCTGGACGAGTACGTGCTGCTCGCCGACCACGCGCTCGGCGATCCGTCCTGGGTGATGGGCCGGGTGCTCGACGTGCTCGGGCCGGTCGTCTACGGCGTGCTGCACTGGGTGTACATCGAGTTGCCGGTCGCGGCGATCGTGGTCGCGGTGTGGCAGTTGCGCCGGGTGGCGTCCGGCGGGCGCTGGCCGAGTCACTATCTGGTGCGCACCTTTCTGGTGCTCGGCCTGGTCGGCCCGATCGTCTACGTGATCTTCCCGGTGGTCGGCCCGATGTTCGCGTTCGGCTCCGACGGGCACGGGTTGCAGCTCGGCAACTACTGGCCGAGCGTGGTGCCGCCACTGGAACGCAACCCCATGCCGATGCCGTTCGACACCGCGACGCCGCGCAACTGCATGCCGTCCATGCACACCGCGTGGGCGCTCTCGGTCTTCCTGCACACCCGCCGCGACACCGACGGCGGACCCGCCCCGCGCGCGCTGCGCTGGCTCGGCGCGTTCTGGTTGCTCGCCACGCTCACCGCCACCCTCGGCTTCGGCTACCACTACGGCGTCGACCTCGTCGCCGGCGCCGTCCTCTGCCTCACCGTCGAGTCCGCCCTGCGTGACCCCGAACGCGGCTGGGGCTGGTTCCGCATCCGCCTCGTCGCCGGCGGCGTCGCCGTCCTCGCCATCCTCCTACTCTCCTACCGCTACCTCTCCGTCTGGATGGCCGAATACCCTGTCCCCGCAGGCACCGTCGTCCTGGCCCTCCTAGCAGGCCTAGCCGCCGCCTTCCACGCCACCTGGTTCGCCCCCCACCGCCGAACCACCCGCGAACCCGAACTCGCCACCCACTGAAAGCCCTAGTGGCTCAGTGATAATCCCGCTCAGTCGAGGTCGTGGTCGCCTAGTTCGTTGACGGTGAGGAGGCCGTCGCGGTGGCGTTGTTCGCGGTAGGCGGTGCGGCCGATGAGGTGGGCGACTACGGGGGCGGTGAGGAGGGTGAAGAGGCCTACGAGGGCCAGGGCCCAGACGTTGCCGTGGCCGAGTAGTTCGATGGCGGCGCCGTCGAGGACCAGGATCAGGCCGACGACCTGGGGTTTGGTGGCGGCGTGCATGCGGGTCAGGGTGTCGGGGAAGCGCACGATGGCGATCGCGGCGGTCAGGGCCAGGGCCGAGCCGGAAAGAATGAGTGCGCCGGAGATCCAGTGCCACACGATCATCGGTCGCCTCCGTTCCGAGATGCCGTCCGCCCCAACGGCTTCGGCCGCGTCACTGGTCGTCCTTGACCCGGAAGCGGGTGACCGCGGCCGACCCGAGGAAGCCGACCAGCGCCAGCGCGACGATCGCCGGGATGATCGTGGTGTCCTGACTGTAGGCCGCCCACACGGCCAGCCCGGACGCCGCGATCGCCATCAGCGAGTCGATGCCGACGATCCGGTCCAGCGTGCCCGGCCCGGCGAGGATGCGGTAGCTGGTGATCACGGCCGCGGCCGTCAGCAGCACCCCCGCCACGATGGCGACGACCGTCACAACTCCACCTCCGGTTGTTCGGCCGAACGCCACTCGCCGTGGCGCTCGAACGACGAGATGAGCAGCCTCTCCAGCCGCCGGGTGGTCCGGTAGAACTTGTCCACCGCCGCGTCGCTACTCACGTCGAGGACGTGCACGTAGACGACGCAGCGGCGCCGATCGATCTCCAGCACGATGGTGCCGGGGATCAGGTTCAGCAGGTCGGTGCACAGCACCAGCACCATGTCGGATCTGGTGCTCAGGTAGACCCGCAGCACCCCGGAGACCGGCGGCGGCGCGGGCCGGATCGCGAACCACGCCACCTGCAGACTCGACTCCAGCGCGTAATACGTTGCGACGAAGACGGTTTGGATCAGCGGCAGCACGTGCAGCCGCCCGCTGACCGGCACCCGGGGCAGCGGCAGCGCCACCATGATCAGCGCGCCGACCGCGAGCCCGGCCAGCAGATTGGCCACGCTGAGGTCGCCCCACAGCGCGATCCACACCACGGTGAGCCAGCCCAGCACGCCGATCCGGACGACGACCTCACGACTCGGCCAGCTCATCGGCTCGCTCCCGGCTCGACCGGCGCGGCGCCGAGCACCGCGGTGACGTACACGCCGGGATCGCGCAGATCCGTGGCGGCCCGGTCGGCGATGCGCAGGATCGGGCCGGCGAGCACCGTCAACGCGAGCCCGACGACCACCAGTGCCGCCGTCGAGCCGACCATCAGCAGCGGCATGCTGCCGGGGTGCGTGCGCTCGTCGTAGCGCACATCCGTCGAATCCTCGATCAGCGAGGGCGTTTTCGCGTTGCTGAGATGCCCCTCCGGCGCCTCGGCCCGCGGCCGCCAGAAGGCCTTGCTCCACACCCGCGCGACCGTGTACAGCGTGAGCAGGCTGGTGAGCACCGAACCGCCGACCAGCGTCCAGGCCAGCACGCTGCCGTTCTGCGCGCCCGCCTGCAACAGCGTGGCCTTGCCGATGAACCCCGAGAACGGCGGAATGCCACCGAGATTCAGCGCCGGAATCAGGAACAGCACGGCCAGCAGCGGACTCGTCGCGGCCAGGCCGCCCAGCCTGCGCAGCGAGGTCGAGCCCGCCTGCCGCTCGATCAGCCCGACCACCAGGAACAGCGCGGTCTGCACCAGAATGTGGTGCGCCACATAGAACACCGCGCCAGCCAGCCCCGCCGTGCTGGCCAGCCCGACCCCGAAGATCATGTACCCGATATGGCTGACCAGGGTGAACGACAGCAGTCGCCGGATGTCGCTCTGCGCGATCGCCCCCAGGATGCCGACCAGCATGGTGAGCAACCCGCACACCAGCAGGATCGAGTCGAACTCGCCGCCGGGAAACAGCAGCGAGTGCGTCCGAATAATCGCGTACACACCGACTTTCGTGAGCAGGCCGGCGAACACGGCGGTGACCGGCGCGGGCGCGGTCGGGTAGGAGTCCGGCAGCCAGTTCGACAGCGGGAACACCGCCGCCTTGATGCCGAACGCCACGAGCAGCACCGCGTAGATCGCCGTGCGCGTGCCCTCCGGCACCGCCCCGATCCGCTGGGCCAGCTGCGCCAGGTTCAACGTCCCGGTGGCCGCGTAGGTCATGCCGATGCCGGCCAGGAAGATCAGCGACGCGAGCATCGACACCATCACATACGACACCCCCGCCCGGATCCGTTCCTCGGTGCCGCCGACGGTCAGCAGCACGAACGACGCGGCGAGCAGGATCTCGAAGCCGACGAACAGGTTGAACAGATCGCCGGCCAGGAACGCGGCCGAGACGCCGCCGCTCAACACCAGATAGGTGGGCCGGTAGATGGAGGTCGGCTGCCGCTCGTCGCCGTCGCGGATGTTCTGTCCAGAGCCGTAGAGCGCGACGGCGATCAGCACGATCGACGAGACCAGCAGCATCGCCGCGGACAGCCGGTCCACCACCAGCGTGATGCCGATCGGGGTCTCCCAGTTGCCGACCTGCAGCGCGGTGGTGCCGTCGCGGTCGGCCAGGTACAGCAGCAGTCCGCAGATGACGACCACGCCGGTGAGCGCGCTGAGCATGATGGTGCGCTGGATCCGCGGCCTGCGCCCGAACACCAGGGTGCCCGCGGCCGCGAGCAGCGGCACGAGCACGGGCAGCGGCATGAGGATCGGCAGCAGGCCGGCGGAGGGGCTCAATCTTCCGGGTCCTCTCGCTCGCGCCTGCGGGCGACATCGACGTCTTCCTGGTCGTTCTCGACGTCGTCGGTGGTGGTGAGGGCGAAGGATCGATAGGCAAGCGCGAGCACGAACGCGGCCAGGCCCATGGTGATGACGATCGCGGTGAGCACCATCGCCTGCGCGAGCGGGTCGGCCGTGTCGCGCTGCGTCGTGTCGGTCCGGCCCTGGATCGGCGCGCGGCCGTCCGGCCCGGCGAGGGTGATGATCAGCAGGTTCACCGCGTTGCCGAACAGGATCATGCCGAGCAGCATCTTCGACACCGCGCGCTCCAGGATCAGATACACCCCGCAGGCGACCAGGACCCCGATGACGATCAACAGCGTCAGATTGGCGGTCATCGAGCCGAACCTCCTGTGGTGGAGGGTGTTTCGCGCTCGCCGAGTTCGCTGTCCAGTCGTGCGCCGAGGCTGCGCAGCACGTCGAGCACCAGGCCGACCACGATCAGGTAGACGCCGAGGTCGAACAGCAGCGCCGTCACCAGCTTGACGTGGCCGAGCAGCGGCAGCGTCACCTCGAAGACGGCCGAGGACAGCGGTGGCGCGCCGAAGAACAGTGAGCCGACGCCGGTTCCGGCGGCCAGGGTCAAACCTGCCCCGAGCAGATGCCCCGCGTCGACCGGCAGCGCCTCGCCGAGCTCGTAGCGGCCGCCGGCCAGGTAGCGCAGCGTCAGCGCGAGCCCGGCAGTAAGCCCGCCTGCGAACCCGCCGCCGGGCGCGTTGTGGCCGGAGAAGAAGAAGTACACCGACAGCACCATCATGGTCGGGAACACCAGCCGCGTGGTGATCTGCATGACCATGGAGCGGTCCGCCCGGTCCACCAGCCGCCCCGCGGGCAGCCAGCTCACCAGATCCGGGTCGTAGTGCGGGGAGTCGGCGGCGCGCGGGGCGCTGCCGAAGCGGCGGCTGCGGAACACCAGCGAGGCGACGCCGGTCGCGGCCACCACGAGCACGGAGATCTCGCCGAGGGTGTCCCAGGCCCTGACGTCGACGAGTAGCACGTTCACCGCATTCTTCCCACCGCCGAATTCGTATGCGGCGTCGGGGATCCGGCGCCAGATCGGCTCGGCCGTGCGGGCGGCGACGGCGAAGGCGCCGAGCACCGTGACCGCGGTGCCGACCAGCGCGGCGAGCACCGCCCGGCGCGCCTTGAACGGGGTGGCCCGGCCCGCCTCGATCTCCGCCGGGAAGGCGCGCAAGACAAGCACGAAGATCACCAAAGTCAGTGTCTCGACGAGGAATTGGGTCAACGCGAGATCGGGCGCGCCGTGCAGCGCGAAGATCACGCCGCACCCGTAGCCGGTCACCCCGACGACGAGCACGCTGGCCAGCCGGTTGCGCAGTACCGTCGCGCCGAGCGCCATCGCGATCAGGATCGCGCCGATGACCGCCTGCAGCGGTGAATCCCACAGGCGCAGTTGAACTCCGGTGCGGGTGCCGAGGGCGAGCAGCACGGTCGGCAGGATGATCAGCGTGCCGAGAATCGTGGCCTGACTCAGCGGCAGCGACCCGCGCTGTACCGCGCCGGTCATCCGCAGCGAGAGCCGGTCCATGCCGCGCAGGGTCGCGTCGTAGGCCCGGTCGGCATTGCCGAGCAGCGGCGTGGTCGGGTCCCGGAGGCGATCGCGCAGCTGGAACAGGGCGACGCCGGCCGCGATGATCACGACGGTCAGCGCGAGCGGAAGCGTGAAGCCGTGCCACAGCGACAGGTGCGAAACCAGCTCCGCGGCAAACGTTTCCGCGTACGGACTGAGCAGTCGATCCATCCCCGGCGCCGCCAGCCCCGCGATCAGGCCCGCGACCGCGAGGATCGCGGGCGCGGCCAGGAACGACACACCCGGCGCGTGCCAGCCCGCCCGCTCGGCGGTGTCCGCGTCCTTGCCGTCGAAATCCAGCATGGGCCCGGTGTTCTCGGAGGCGAGCCGAACCCGATGCGCGCCGTGCGTCGCGGGCCCCCCGGTTCGGTGCTTGTCTCCGAAGGCGCCCCAGACGAAGCGAATGCTGTAGCCGACGGTCAGCATCGACCCGAGCACCACGCCGGCCGCCAGCGCCACCCGCGCGGGCCCGGCGAGGTTGTCCGCGTCCAGGATCGCGCCGAGCGCACTCTCCTTGCCGACGAACCCGAGCAGCGGCGGGATCCCGGCCATGCTCGCCGCGGCGAGTATCGCGACCCCGCACAGCACCGGCGCGCGCCGGCCGAGCCCGGACAGCCTGCGCAGATCCCGGGTGCCCGCCCCGTGATCGATGATTCCGACGACCATGAACAGGCACGCCTTGAACAGCGCGTGCGCCACCAGCATCGCCACCCCGGCCAGCGCCGCGTCGGGCGTCCCGATGCCCACCAGCACGATCAGGAACCCCAGCTGGCTCACCGTGCCGAACGCCAGCACCAGCTTCAGGTCGGCGACCTCGAGCGAGCGCAGCCCGGCGAGCAGCATCGACGCCACCCCGAGGGTGAGCACCAGCGGATGCCACACCGGGTTCTGCGCGAACACCGGCGCCAGCCGCGCCACCAGGTACACGCCGGCCTTCACCATGGCCGCGGCGTGCAGGTACGCGCTGACCGGGGTCGGCGCCGCCATCGCGCCGGGCAGCCAGAAGTGCAGCGGGACCACGGCGGACTTGCTCAGCGCGCCGATCAGGATCAACACCACCGCCACGTCGACGGCGACGCCGCTCGGCGGCTGCGCGCGGGCCAGCAGATCCGAGAGCAGGTAGCTGCCGTTCGCCTCGCCGAGAATGATCATCCCGACCAGCATCGCCAGCCCGCCCGCGGCGGTGACCAGCAGCGCCTGGATGGCCGCGCGCCTGCTGTTCGCCTGCTCGGCGTTGTGGCCGACGAGCAGGAACGACAGCACCGTCGTCACTTCCCAGAAGACGAAGAGCAGCAGCATGTTGTCGCTGGTCACCAGGCCGAACATGGCCCCGGCGAAGCCGACCAGCTCGGCCGCGAACAGCCCGAGGCGCGGCTCGTCGTCGGTGAAGTATCCGGCGCAGTAGCACAGGATCAGCGCCCCGATGCCGAGGACGAGCGCGGACATGATCGCGGCGAGCGAGTCGAACCGCAGATCGATGTTCATCTCGATGCTCGGCGCCCACGCGAGCCGAACCCGCTGTGTGCTACCCCAATTCGCGACGACCCAGCCGAGGCCGCCGAGCGGGACCAGGGCGAGCACGTAGAAAGCGTTGCGTCCCAGTGCCTTTACCCACAGCGGTGCGACGAGCGCGGCTGCGGCGAGGGCGAGCAGGATTGCGAGCAAACTGCACTCCGTCGGGTAGGGGCGGCGGGGTGGTGCGGGACAATCCTACGTGAGCCTGGGATTTCCGCGTCCACGTCGAGCCTGGCGTCGGTGCGGCGGCGTGGCCGAGGCTATATGTCCGCTAACGCCGTGCTGGTCGAGCCGGGTCGCCCGCGCGGCCGACAGCGGTGCAGCACGGCGAGCCCGACGGCGCTGCCGAGCACGACGGCCAGGGCGGTCCGGCCGGGCAGGGTGTCGTGGACCGTGTCGTGCGGCAGCAGCCAGCTCTTGCCGGTGTCCGGCAGCGCGGAGACGGCCGTCGGCAGGTAGAGAGAGGCCAGCGCCAGCACGCCGCTCGGGGCGTACCGCGGCCTGGCGGCGGCACAGCAGTAGCCCGCGGTGAGCGCGAGCACCGCGCTACCGAGCGAGAA
>NZ_BAGH01000392.1 GCF_000308715.1 Nocardia tenerifensis NBRC 101015 | reverse complement strand
AAGCTGTTCGAGAGCCGCACCAGCGGCACCCACGACGTCGGCTACCGCGCCACCCGAGGTGTCTTCTCGGTCGACGACCACGACGGCCTCGAACTCGTCGACGCCACGCCGGACCGCGTCGTCCTGGCCGTCCCCGGCGAAAAAGGCTCGGTCCGTAGAACTTTCGCCGTCGCCCGCTACGGCGACCTGGTGTGCGTCGACTCGCCGCTCGGGCCGGTCAGCGTGCGCAAGCTGCCCCGCTTCAGCGATCCGGCCGACCAGATCGCCACCGGCTCGCTGCTCGCGCCCATGCCGGGCAGCGTGATCCGGCTCGGCGCCGAGGTCGGCAGCCGCGTCGAACAGGGCCAGCCCATTCTGTGGCTGGAGGCGATGAAGATGGAGCACACCATCGCCGCGCCCGCCGCCGGTGTGCTCAGCGCCGTCAATGTCACCGTCGGCCAGCAGGTCGAAGTCGGTGCCGTCCTCGCCGTCGTCGACCCCGCAGAGGGCACGGAAACCCAGGAGAACAAATGAGAGAGCGAAGCGAACGAATCATGTGCCAGCGTGCGGAACGCATGCCGGAACCGAGCGCCAGCGAGGTGCAGGCATGAGTTTCATCGAGACCGAAGAACAGACCGCGCTGCGGTCGGCCGTCGCCGCACTCGCCGCGAAGTACAACTACCGCGACTATGTGCTGCCGAAGGCGCGCGCCAACGAGCCGCTCACCGAATTGTGGGACGAGGCAGGCAAACTCGGCTTCCTCGGCGTGAACCTGCCCGAGGAGTACGGCGGCGGCGGTGCCGGGCTGTACGAGCTGGCGCTGGTGATGGAGGAGCTGTCCGCCCAGGGCGCGGGCCTGCTGCTCATGGTCGTGTCCCCGGCCATCTGCGGCACCATCATCACCAAATACGGCACCGACGAGCAGAAGCAGCAGTGGCTGCCCAAGCTCGGCGACGGCAGCGCCAAGATGGTCTTCGGCATCACCGAGCCGGACGCGGGCTCCAACTCCCACCAGATCACCACCACCGCGCGCCGCGACGGCGACGACTGGATCCTCACCGGCCGCAAGATCTTCATCTCCGGCGTCGACCAGGCCGAGGCCGTGCTCATCGTGTCCCGCACCGAGGACCACAAGACCGGCAAGCTCAAGCCGGCCCTGTTCATCGTGCCGACCGACGCCGAGGGCTTCCACAAGACGCCGCAGGAAATGGACATCATCGAGCCGGACCACCAGTTCACGCTGTTCCTCGACGATGTACGCCTGCCCGCCAACGCGCTGGTCGGCAAGGAGGACGCGGCGCTGATGCAGCTGTTCGCCGGCCTCAACCCCGAGCGGGTCATGGGCGCGGCGATGGCCATCGGCCTCGGCCGCTACGCCATCGACCGCGCGGTGGAGTACGCCAAGGAGCGCACCGTCTGGAAGACGCCGATCGGTGCGCACCAAGGCATCTCGCATCCGCTGGCCCAGGTGAAGATCGAGCTGGAGCTGGCGAAGCTGATGATGCGCAAGGCCGCGACGCTCTACGACTCCGGCGACGAGATGGGCGCCGCCGAGGCCGCCAATATGGCCAAGTACGCCGCGGCGGAGGCCAGCATCAAGGCGCTCGACCAGGCGATCCAGACGCACGGCGGCGCGGGCCTCACCAAGGAATACGGCTTGGCCGCCATGCTGGCCGCCGCGCGCATCGGCCGTATCGCCCCGGTCAGCCGCGAGATGGTGCTGAACTTCGTCGCCCAGTACTCGCTGGGCCTGCCCAAGTCCTACTAGGAAGGCGCAGATGACCGACACAGCGCTGGGGCCGTTCGTCCGCTACGAGGTCGCGGACGGTTTCGCGACGCTCACGCTCGACTCGCCGCACAACCGGAACGCGTTGTCGTCCAGGCTCGTCGCCGAACTCCTGCGCGGGCTCGACGACGCGGCGGCCGACGACGCCGTCCGGGGCATCGTGCTCGCGCACACCGGCAACACCTTCTGCGCGGGCGCCGACCTCACCGAGGCGAGCAACGCCGACCCCGCCGTGGCCGCGGACGAGCGCACCCGCACCATGATCGGCGTCCTGCGC
The DNA here is from genome assembly GCF_000308715.1 of Nocardia tenerifensis NBRC 101015. Classification (GTDB taxonomy): domain Bacteria; phylum Actinomycetota; class Actinomycetes; order Mycobacteriales; family Mycobacteriaceae; genus Nocardia; species Nocardia tenerifensis. Next base: position 6,493 of record NZ_BAGH01000392.1, on the reverse strand, counting down.
GGGCTCATCGCCACCCCGAAGCCGGTGATCGCGCAGATCGACGGCAATGTGCGCGCGGGCGGCATGGGCATCGTCGCGGCCTGCGATATCGCGGTGGCGGGCCCGACGAGCAGCTTCGCCCTCACCGAGGTGCGAATCGGGTTGGCGCCGTTCATGATCTCGCTGACCCTGCTGCCCCGGCTCTCCTCGCGCGCGGCGAGCCGGTACTTCCTGACCGGCGAGAAGTTCGGCGCGGACGTCGCCGAGCGGATCGGGCTGATCACCACCGGCGCCGAGGACCCGGCGGCCGAGGTGGCGCGGCTGCGCGCGGAGCTGCGCAAGGGCTCGCCGCAGGGGCTGGCCGAGAGCAAGCGGCTGGTCAACGCGGCCATGCTCGCCGAGTTCGACGCCGCGGCCGAGGAGCTCGCCCAGCGCTCGGCGAGCTTCTTCGGCACCCCCGAGGTCCACGAGGGCATGCTGGCCTTCCTGCAGCGCCGCCCGCCGAGCTGGGCAGAATAGCCCCATGGCCACACCCCACGAACCCAAGCAGGACCGCAGCCGAGCCACCCGGCAGCGCCTGCTGGAGGCGACCATCGACTGCCTGGCCGAAACCGGCTGGGCCGCAGCGACGGTCGCGGTCGTCGCCGAGCGGGCCGGGGTGTCCAGGGGCGCGGCGCAGCATCACTTCCCGACCAGGGAGGACCTGATCACCGCCGCGCTCGAGTACATGTTCGACAGCCGGACCCAGCAGGCCAAGGAGGAGGCCATGGCGGTCGCCGCCATGGCCGACGGGGTCGGCCGCACCGAGGCCGTGGTGGCGGGCCTGGTCGAGTCCTACACCAGTCCGCTGTTCAAGGCGGCGCTGCAGGTATGGACGCACGCGGCCGCCGATCCCGCGCTGCGGGAGCGAATCGTCCCGCTGGAGGCCAAGTTCGGGCGGGTCTCGCACCGGCGCGCGGTGGAGGCGCTCGGCGTCGACGACGCCGACCCGGTCGCCCACCACCTCGTGCAGGCCACGCTGGACATGGCGCGCGGTCTCGGCCTGGCCGACGTGCTCACCGACGACTCGGCCCGGCGCAAACAGATCGTCCAGCAGTGGGCGGCCACCCTGCACGCCGCGCTGAACGCGCCTCGGGCACTGGCGGATTCGCGCTCGCCAACGCACTGAGCCGGTTGGCCGAGCGCAACGCACCCCGCGCGCCCCGAGTCGATCCGCGCGCGACAGTCCCTACGTGCCTTAGGGTCTGCCGTATGGACCATGCGGAGTACGGCGGGCTCGAGCAGACCCTCGGCCAGCCGATTGCCGGTAGCGCGCCCGCCGAGTGGGGCTTCCAGAACCGCACCGACCTACTCACCCTCGCCGACGGCGACCGGATGGTCCTGCAGCGCTACCGCGATCCGGACGACGCCGAGCGCCGCCTGCGGACCATGCACACCCTGCTGGAGCCGGCCGCCAAGCGCGGCATCGCCATTCCGCGCATCCGCCGCTTCGACCTCGACGCCGACCCGGCCTGGATCGTCTTCGACGCCCTGCCCGGCGTGCCCGTCGCCGCCAGCGCCGAGACCGGCGTCGCGAGCCCGCGTTTCCCGGCCATCGCCCGCGAGATGGGCACGCTGCTCGCGGCTTTCCGCCGCCTCCCGACCGCGGGACTGCAACTCGACGACCTCTGGGCCAACCCGACCCGTCTGGTCGAGAGCGCGACCGGCTGGGCCGCCCGCCTCGATCTGGCGCCCGCGCAACGCGCCGCCCTCGACCGCGTCTCGAAGACCGTGCCCGCCCTCTTCGCGGACCGCCCCACCGTCCTCGCCCACGGCGACTTCGCCCTGGTCAATATCCTCACCGACGGCGAAAACATCACCGGGCTGGTCGATTTCGAGTCTGTGCGCCTCGCCGACCCGCTCTTCGACCCGGCCTGGTGGTCCTGGTCGGTCGGCCCCGCTGGGACCGCGTGGCGTGAGTTCCTCGACGCGGCGGGCTTCGACCCCGGCGAGCCCGACCTCGAGCGGCGGGTCACCGCCCTCCAGATCCTGCGCATGCTCGAATTGCTCGCGGAGCGGCCCGATCTCAGCTCCGTCCTGCGCACCGCCGTGCACGAACGCCTGATCGCGTTGCTCGGTTCCGAATAGAAGAACCCGGCGATGTCACACTCGCCCCGGCCACGTCGTCGTCTCTGTGAACGCGGAACAACGCGGTGAGAACGACCAGGGAGAGGCAATCATGACGAGCGAGAAGATCGCGGTGGCCGGGGCGACCGGACGGCTCGGCAAGCACGTGGTGGACGTGCTGACCGAGCGCGGCCACGAGGTGGTGGCGTTCTCCAGGAAGAACGGCGTCGACATCGAGACCGGCGCGGGTCTGGCCGAGGCGCTCGACGGCGTGCGGATCGTCATCGACGCATCCAGCACCCCGTCCGCCGACAAGGACATCGCGACCGAGTTCTTCACCGCCGCCGCCCGCAACCTGCACGAGGCGGGCCGGGCGGCGGGCGTCGAGCGGCTGGTCGTCGTCTCCATCATCGGCATCGACAACGCCACCGCGGGCTACAACGCCGCCAAACTGGCGCACGAGCGGAGGTTGCTCGAGGGCCCGCTGCCCGTGCGGATCCTGCGTGCGGCCCAGTTCCACGAGCTGGTCGAGGTGATGACCCAGTGGGGCACCCAGGGCGACGTCGCCTACCTGCCCAAGATGCGCACCCAGCTCGTCGCGGCCCGCGCCGTCGCGGAGGCGCTGGTCGATCTGGCCCTCGATCCGGCCCCGGAATCCGCCGGGTCCGGCTTTCCCGAGATCGCGGGTCCGCAGGCGGAGACCATGGCCGGCGCCGCGACCCTCTTCGCCGCCCGGGTCGGCGCTCCCACCGAGATCATCGAGTCCAGCGATCCGGACAATCCGGATCGGGCGGCGTTCGAGGACGGCACGCTCCTTCCCGGCTCCCACGCCGTCCTCGCGGGCCCGACCTACGCCGAGTGGCTCGACGCGAACCACCCGGCCGCGAAGTAACCGGAAAGATCCGCACCCGCTCGTAAACCGGAGCGGGCGCGGATCTTTCGCATCGATAGTCGCGATCAGCCGCCGATCATCCTCGGGGCGTCGTGAGGTCGTAGAGCGTCACCCCGTCCACCTCGGTGGCGGTGAAGTGTTCCTGGACCCACTGGGTGATCTGCGCGCCGGTGCCCGAGGAGCCCGGGCCGAATCCGCCGTGGTCGCCACCGTGTCCGCCGCCGAGGAAGTAGTGGATCTTCCCTTGCGCCACATACTCTTCGAACTGTTCGAGAGTGGGCGACGGGTCGCTGCCGTTGAAGCCGCCGATCGGCATCACCGGCAGCTCGGTGGCCAGCTGGAAACCGGCGGCGCTGTTGGAGCCGACGGCCGCGGCCGCCCAGGTGTAGGCGGTGCCGTTCTGTTCGAGCAAGGCGACGACCTTCTCGCTCGGCTTGCTCGCCCCGAGCAGTCCGCCCGCGATGACCATCTCCCGGCCGGGACGCCCGGTCGTGACCGTGCCCGGCATCGGACCGTTTCCGGGGCGGGCGCCATCGGGGCCACCCGGCATACTGTCCATTCCCTCCGGCGGACGGCCGATCATGCCGGGGCCGCCGAATAATCCGACGTTCGGCCCCGCCAACGGGATCGCGCCGTCGTGCGAGGTGGCGACGGTGTTGACCGCATACGCGGTCTGCCCGGCCAGGCCGGTGAACGCGATGGCCAGCGCGGAGACGACGGCCAGCTTCTTCGACGCGGGCACCAGCACGGCGATCGTCGCGAGCACGCCGACCACCAGCACGGTCCACCGCAGCCACGGCAGCCAGTGCACGCTGCGGGACAACAACATCCACCCCGTCGCGGTGGTGAGGCCGACGGCGAGCGCCAGCATCGACCGAACCCACAGGCGGTGCCGTTCCCGCCACATCAGCACCGCGCCCGCACCGACGAGCGCGGCGACCGCGGGCGCCAGCGCCACCGTGTAGTACTGGTGGAAGATCCCCGCCATGAAGCTGAACGTCAGCCCGGTCACCAAAAGCCAACCGCCCCAGAGGAGCAGCGCCGCTCGTCGGGAATCCGTACGAGGAGCCTTGCCACGCAAGAGGACTCCGGCGACCAGCGCGACGAGCGCGGCCGGGATGAGCCAGGCGATCTGCCCGCCCTGCGCCGGCTCGAACATCCGGGTGATGCCGGTGCTGCCCCACATGCCGTTGCCGCCGGTGGGCATCTCGCCGCCGCCGGGGCCGACGCTGCCCCGCTCCTCGCCGGTGAGGCGGCCGAGCCCGTTGTAGCCGAGGGTCAGCTCGAGGATCGAATTGTGCTGGGACCCACCGATCCACGGCCGCGACGAGGTCGGCCAGAGCTCCACCGCCAGCAGCCACCAGCCCGCCGCCGCCACCATGGCGACAGCCGCCGCGAGCAATTGGAGCACGCGCTTACCGAGCGCAGGTGGGCCCGCGAGCAAGTAGGCCAGGGCGAGCGGAGGAACGATCAGCAGCACTTGCAGTTGTTTGGTGAGGAAGCCCAGACCGACGAACACGCCCGTGAGCACCAGCCACCGCCAGCGCCCGTCCTCGATGGCCCGCGTCATCGCCCACGCCGCGGCGACCATCAGGAACACCAGCAGCGCCTCCGGATTGTTGAACCGGAACATCAGCACCGCGACGGGGGTCACCGCGAGCAGCAGCCCCGCGAGCAGCCCGGCGGCGGGCCCGAACGGCCTGCGCACCGTCGCCCACAGCAGCGCCACGCTGGCGACGCCGAGCAACACCTCGGGCACCAGCATGCTCCAGCTGTTCAAGCCGAACGCCCGGACGGACAGCTCCATCAACCAGAGCGAGGCGGGCGGCTTGTCCACGGTGATCGAGTTCGCCGCGTCCGAGGAGCCGAAGAAGAACGCCTTCCAGGACACCGAACCCGCCTGCACCGCAGCCGAATAGAACGAGTTGGCCCAGCCGTTCGCGCTCAGATTGCACAGGTAGGCGAGGCCGGTGCCGAGCAGCAGCACCGCAAGAGCGGGGTATTCGTAACGGAATCGGCGTTCGGGCGAGGGCGTCGTCGGCAGGGAGTCGGCCGGTGCGAGCGTCGCGGTCATCGGGCACCACCCTCGGTCTCGGCATCGGGTCGCGTCGAAACCGCCGCCCGCCGAGCCGAATTCGGCGAGTTGCGGAACACCCAGCGCAAGCCGACGAACCGCAGAACGGTGGCGAGCAGGTTGGCGAGCACCAGCACGAACAGCTCCAGCTGCACAGGCGCGTCCGGTGCCCAATGATGCAGCGTGAACAGCGATCCACTAGTCAGCGCCAACCCGATGCCGAAGATCAGCAACCCTTGGAACTGATGCGAAACCACGCCGGTCGCCCCGCGCACCCCGAACGTGAACGCCCGGTTGGCCGCCGTATTGCCCACCGCGGTGATCAGCAGCGCCAGGAAATTGGCGACCTGAGCGCCGGTAAACGATTGCAGCACAACGTAAAGCAGCAGATAGGCCAGCGTGCTCAGCACGCCGACGATGGCGAACCGGACCAGCTGACCCACCATCCCGAGCGGCACTCCCGGCACCAACGGCTCGCGCCCGACCGCGCGGCGCAGCTCCTCCAGCGGCAGGGCGCCGGTGGCCAGCGCGCGCGTCAGCCGCCCGATGCCGAGCAGGTCCTTGCGCGCGGTGTCGACGAGGTCGACGCGGCTGTCCGGGTCGTCGATCCAGTCCACCGGCACCTCGTGGATGCGCAGCCCGGCCCGCTCGGCGAGCACGAGCAACTCGGTGTCGAAGAACCACTCCCCGTCGCGCACCAGCGGCAGCAGCCGCCGCGCCACCTCGGTGCGCATGGCCTTGAAGCCGCACTGCGCGTCCGAGAAGCGCGCCTGCAGTGAGGCTTTGAGCAACAGGTTGTAGCAGCGGGAGATGATCTCGCGCTTCGGCCCGCGCACCACCCGCGACGACGCGTTGAGCCTGGTGCCGATCGCCAGGTCCGAATGCCCGGTGATCAGCGGGGCTACCAGCGGCAGGAGCGCGTTCAGGTCGGTGGACAGGTCCACGTCCATGTACGCGACCACCTGCGCGTCGGAGTGCTCCCACGCCGCGCGCAGCGCCCGGCCCCGGCCCTTGGCGTCCAGGTGCACCACCCGCACGCCGTCCAGCTCCGCCGCGAGCAGCTCGGCCACCTGCAGGGTGGCGTCGGTGCTCGCGTTGTCGGCCACCGTGATCCGGGCCGGGAACGGGAATCCCTGGCGCAGGTACGCGTGCAGCCTGTGCACGCAGACGCCGAGGTCGGTCTCTTCGTTGTAGACGGGTATCACCACGTCCAGCACCGGCGTCCCCGGTGTCTCGGCTAATTCCGCCGCCGCGACGGTCACAGTCTCGGTCATGCAGACCACCCTCGACCGCCACGTTGTCACGGAGCTGGGCCGCAGCTGTGAGGTTCCTGGGGGCGAGAACTGGGGAAGCGCCGACGGCCGCTGACCGAGGCGCCCGGTGGCCTCGCTCAGCGGCCGTCGGCCGGGGCGTCCGCGAATCAGGCGGGCACCTTCAGCTCC
>NZ_BAGH01000393.1 GCF_000308715.1 Nocardia tenerifensis NBRC 101015 | reverse complement strand
GAGCGCGCGCCGGGGCCTTCGGTCGAGGAGAAGTCAGTCCGCCCAGACGGATTCGATCGGGGTCGCCTCGGCGGGCGGCGGGGTGGGGGTGCCGTTCGGCGTGCGGGAGAAGCGCGGCGCGGGGGCGTGCTGGGTGATGTTGTCGACGTCGATCAGCGAGCCGCGGGCGACGATGTGCTCGTTCTTCGTGGCCTCTTCGAAGGTGAGCACGGGGGTGACGCAGGCGTCGGTGCCGAGGAAGATCTCGGTCCACTCGTCGCGGGTCTTGGACCGGAAGCGTTCGGTGAACAGCTTTTTCAGCGTCTCCTGGCCCGCCGGGTCGAGCTGGAAGGGCAGGCCTTCGGGGTCGATCTCGAGACCGGCGAGCAACTGCGCGTAGAACTGCGGCTCGATCGAGCCGACCGCCATGTACTTGCCGTCGGCGGTTTCGTAGGTGTCGTAGAACGACATTCCGGTGTCGAGCAGGTTCGTGCCGCGCTCCTCGGACCACGCGCCGTACCCGCGCATGCCCCAGATCATGTGCGAAAGGGCAAGCGCGCCATCGACCATCGCCGCGTCGACGACCTGACCCTTGCCGGAGGTCTGCCGCTCGACGAGCGCGGCGAGCAGACCGAACACCAGGAACATCGAGCCGCCGCCGAAGTCGCCGACCATGTTCAACGGCGGCACCGGGCGCTCGCCCTTGCGGCCTATGGCGTGCAGCACGCCGGTGATGGAGATGTAGTTGATGTCGTGCCCGGCGCGATCGGCGAGCGGACCCTCCTGGCCCCAGCCGGTCATTCGCCCGTAGACCAGGCGGGGGTTGCGCGCCAGCGCGTCGTCCGGGCCGAGCCCCATCCGCTCGGTCACGCCGGGCCGGAAACCCTCGATCAGCACGTCGGCCTTCTCGACCAGCCCGAGCACCTTCTCGACGTCGGCCGGGTCCTTGAGGTTGGCCTCAACGATGGTCCGCCCGCGCTGCTGCGGCCGGTCGAAGCCGCCGGGCAGCTGCCCGGCGCGCTGGACCCGCACCACGTCGGCGCCCAGGTCGGCCAGCAGCAGCGCCGCGTGCGGTCCGGGGCCGATACCGGCGAGCTCGATGACCTTGATGCCCGCGAGCGGGCCCTTAGCGGCGGTGGATGGAGTGCTCACGCCCTACCTCGGTTCGTCGTTGATCCAGCGCACCGGCTGTCCGGCGCACCCTCGGCGTGCCCGAGGGGTGTATTGACAGTATGACAATAACGGTGCCGCCCTCGGGGCCCCCGGTCGCTGTGCACCGACCCACCCGGTAGGACACAATGCCAGCAGCGCGACTTCGCGGCGAAGCGCGCGGTGAGGTGGAGTCATGCGACAGACGGAGGCTCGGTCGTGAGCGGCGCGGGCGAGGTCGTCGCCGGCCTGGTGATGCTCGTCGGCCTGCTCGGCATCATCGTGCCGATCCTGCCGGGCGTGATCCTGATCTTCGGCGCGATCGCGGTGTGGGCCTTCATGACCGGCGGGGTCACCGCGTGGACGGTCTTCGCCGTCAGCACCGTCGCGCTGGTGCTCTCCGGCGTCGTCAAATACACCTGGCCCGGCCGGAAGATGAAGGATGCGGGCGTCGCCAACAGGTCCCTCGTGCTCGGCGCGGTCCTCGGCATCGTCGGATTCTTCGTGATCCCCGTGGTGGGTCTGTTCGTGGGCTTCGTCTTGGGCGTGTACCTCTCCGAACTGCAGCGGCTGCGCATCGGTCGGCAGGCCTGGCAGTCAACGGTGCACGCGCTCAAGGGCGTTGGGCTGTCGATGCTCATCGAGCTGTTCGGCGCGCTCGTCGCCGTCGGCGTCTGGGTGATCGGCGCGATCATCACCTGACTCCGAAGTCGTTGCGTATCAGAGCTATTCGATGATCGGCAGTGGAATGGTATCCGCCGCTTCGGGTTTGGGCAGGGCGTCGCGCCGCAGCGGCAGAGTCGGCTGCTCGGTGTACAGGGGCAGCGTGGGGTCCGGGTCGGCCGGCAGTCGGCGGACCCGGGCGGGGAGACGGTAGAACGCGCGGGCGTTGTCCTCCAGCACGGCGAACATATCGGTGCCGACCACATCGCAGATCAGGTCGACGTCGGAGTCCCGGAACGGCCGCCCGGCCCGGGTGCCCGGCAGGTCGGTGCCGAACATCAACGCCTCCGGGTTCACCGCGTGGATGCGCCGCAGCGTGTCCGCGACGTTCATCGAGACCCGGCCGAAGCCCGTCGCCTTGACCTTCGCGCCGCGGTCGACCAGATCCAGCAGGAATGGCAGGCCCTCGTCGGACATGCCGAGGTGATCGACGGCGATGACCGGCAGTTTCGAGATGACCGGTTGCAGCGAGGCGAGCATCTGCCCGTCGATGTAGACCTCGACGTGCCAGCCGACCAGCTCGTGGGCGCGCAGCGCCTGCAACGTCATGCCGGTGATGTCGGCGGCGGCCCGCTTGAGGTTGAATCGCAGGCCGCGCACGCCGATGCGGTCCAGCTCGATGATCTCGTCGTCGGTGGCGTCGAGATCGAGCCGGGTGACGCCCACCCAGCCCTCGCCCAGCTCGGCGAGGGCCGCCTTCAGATACGTCTGATCGGTGCCCTGGAACGACCCGCTGACCACGGCTCCACCGCCGATCTCGAAGCGCGACATCCGCTTTCGATAGTCGGCGATGGTGAACGGGCCGGGCAGGTAGCCCTGGTTCTCGAACCGAGGGAACCTCGGATCGAAGATGTGGAGATGGGCATCGAACACCTGTACAGAATGCCTCAGTGTATGGGTTTCCGCTGTGGTGGCGGTCAGACCTTGTGCGGCTCGCTGGCGCGCAGCATGTCCTCGCGCTCGACGACCTTGACCCGCTCGCGGCCCTCCGGCTCGCCCAGCGAGCGCTCGTGCGCGTCGAGGCGGTACCAGCCCTGCCACGTGGTGAACGGGATGCCCTTGCTCTCCAGGAACTCGGTGACCGCGTCGAGCTCCGGGCGCTCGGCCGGGGTGAAGCGGGTGCTGTCGTCGAGTAGGCAGGCCACGGTTTCGTTGGCGTCGCCCTTGGTGTGGCCGATCAGGCCGACGGGGCCGCGTTTGATCCAGCCGGTGACATAGGTCGCGGGGATGTAGCGCTCGGGGCCCTCGGCGTTCTCGTCGGCGATCACGCGCCCGGCCTCGTTCGGGACGGTGCCGGCCTGGTCGTCGAAGGGCAGGTTGGTCAGGTTCTGCGACAGGTAGCCGACCGCGCGGTAGACCGCCTGCACGTCCCACTGCTTGAACACCCCGGTGCCCTTGACGTTGCCGGTGCCGTCGAGTTGGGTGCGTTCGGTCCGCAACCCCACGACCTTGCCGTCCTGGCCGAGGATCTCGGCGGGGGACTCGAAGAAGTGCAGGAACAGCTTGTGCGGGCGGTTGCCGACGTCGCGGATGGCCCACTGCTCGAGGGTGTTGGCGATCATGTCGACCTGCTTGGAGTGCCGGCGCGCGGCCTCGGAACCCTCGTCGTAGTCGATGTCCTCGGGATCGACGATGACCTCGATGGTCGGGGAGTGATCGAGTTCGCGTAGCTCGAGCGGGGTGAACTTGGCCTGGGCGGGGCCGCGGCGACCGAACACGTGCACCTCGAGCGCCTTGTTCGCCTTCAACCCCGCGTACACGTTCGGCGGGATCTCCGTCGGCAGCAGCTCGTCACCGGTCTTGGCCAGCACCCGGGCCACGTCGAGGGCGACGTTGCCGACACCGAGGACCGCGACCTTCTCCGCGTCCAAGGGCCAGGTGCGGGGGACGTCGGGGTGCCCGTCGTACCAGGACACGAAATCGGCGGCACCGTAGGAGCCGTCGAGGCCGATGCCGGGGATGTCGAGGGCGCGGTCGGCGTTGGCGCCGGTGGAGAAGATCACCGCGTCATAGAAGGTGCGCAGGTCTTCGAGGGTGATGTCGGTGCCGTAATCGATATTGCCCAGCAGCCGCACCTGCGGCTTGTCGAGGACCTTGTGCAACGCGGTGATGATGCCCTTGATCCGCGGATGATCCGGCGCGACACCGTAACGGATCAAACCGAACGGCGCGGGCATGCGCTCGAACAGGTCGATGCTGACCTCGGCATCGGACTTCATCAGGGCATCGGCGGCGTAGATCCCGGCGGGTCCGGCGCCGACGATGGCGATGCGGAGCGGGCGGTCAGCTGCACTCTGTTCGGTCATCTTGCGGGCACCCTTAGTGGTAGAGAACGTTAACGGCGTCTTCCTTAGCCTAGGCTAAGTTACGCGCTGGCTGGTTGCACCTGACGATGCGGACACCGAGGGTGTCGGCTCGTGGCCACCTCGGTCGCGGCTATGACAGCAGGCCGCGGTCTTGCGATTCTATCGGTGGCGGGTAGGTCCACCCTCGGGCGGTGCGTGAACTGAATGAATGCCGCCCGCCCCTGCTGTACGGGTTTGCCCGATCTTCCGGCGTCCACGCGGTAACCGCCGGGCAACCTGCGCCGTCCGCGGTCGGTCGCGCCGGGGCCGGGCGTCGGATATGACCGCCGACCAGGGATCATCGTCGTATGAGCGAGCAGCCTTCACCCGCGGACGACGAAGTCATCGAGGTCGATCAGACCGACAAGCGTTCCGTCGCACCGTTCGTCGCCGCCGCGATCATCGCGGTGCTCGTGCTGGCCGCGATCGTCATCGGCGGGGTCATGTCGCCCGCTGAGAAAAATGTCACAGAATCCGACCGGATCGCCGCTGCCGTGCGCAACTTCGTTGACGGGTCCAACAACACCGAGTTGGTGCCGCCACCAGGAACGGGCTGCCCGGACTTCGACCCGAAACGGTCACCGCTGGCTGGGCGCGCCGGCGCCGGAAAGACCGTGGAAATCACGAAACTCGTCGATCCGAAGGTCGACGGCGATCGCGCGAAGGCGACCGTCACCACCAAGGTCGACGGCGACGAGTCGACCTCCACCTGGAATCTGACCCGATCCGGCGACAAATGGCTGGTCTGTAATTGAGCATTCTCATACCGTGAGCAGCCGTTTGACAGGGTGACCCCCGTCGAGGCAATCTCAGCAGAAGGTCATGAGAACCAGTGTCAAGCCCCGGCAATACTGGTCGGCAACCCTCCTCCGCGGTGGGGTGCTCCGGGTGACGACCTGGCCGCGCGTCAAACCCGAGCGCGGCAAGTGCGGATTCTAGGAGGGTCCAGATGAGTTATGCCGGTGACATCACCCCGCAGCAGGCTTGGGATCTGTTGCGCGACAACCCCGAAGCCGTCCTGGTCGACGTGCGCACCGAGGCCGAGTGGAAGTTCGTCGGCGTGCCCGACACCAGCTCGATCGAGCGCCCGACGATCCTGATCGAGTGGGTCGACGTGACCGGCACGCGCAACGGCGCGTTCACCGAGCAGCTGGTATCGGCGCTGCAGGGGCACGATCCGGCGGCTCCGGTCATCTTCCTGTGTCGCTCGGGGCAGCGCTCCATCGGCGCGGCGACCGCCGCGACCCAGGCCGGGTTCACCACCTCGTACAACGTGTCGGAGGGCTTCGAGGGCCCGCTCGACGCGCACGGGCATCGCGGCGGCAGCGGCTGGCGTGCCCTCGGACTGCCGTGGCGGCAGTCGTGAACAGCTGCTGTTCGGCGCGGAGGAGGCGGTCGTGATCACAGGTGGTGCGTTCGACAAGCCGCTGCCCGAGGGCGTCGGCGCGGCGACCCTGGGCGTGCGAGGAGGGTTGCGGCGCTCCGGATTCGAGGAAACCTCCGAGGCGCTGTACCTGACCTCCGGCTTCGTCTACGAGAGCGCCGAGGCCGCCGAGGCCGCGTTCACCGGCGATGTGGAGCACTTCGTCTACTCCCGCTACGGCAATCCGACGGTCGCCATGTTCGAGGAGCGGATGCGGCTGCTCGACGGGGCCGAGGCGTGCTTCGCGACGGCGAGCGGAATGTCCGCGGTATTCACGGCTTTGGGCGCGCTGCTCGGCGCGGGCGATCGGCTCGTGGCCGCGCGCAGCCTGTTCGGGTCCTGCTTCGTGGTGTGCAACGAGATCCTGCCGCGCTGGGGGGTCGAGACCGTCTTCGTCGACGGCGAGGACCTCGACCAGTGGGAAGAGGCGCTGTCCGCGCCGACCAAGGCGGTGTTCTTCGAGACGCCGGCCAACCCCATGCAGACCCTCGTCGACGTGCGCCGGGTCACCGAGCTCGCGCACGCCGCGGGCGCGAAAGTGGTGCTGGACAACGTCTTCGCGACCCCGCTGCTGCAGCGCGGGTTCGAGCTGGGCGCCGACGCGGTCGTCTACTCCGGCACCAAGCACATCGACGGCCAGGGTCGGGTGCTCGGCGGCGCCATCCTCGGCACGCGGGACTACATCGAGGGGCCGGTGAAAACGCTGATGCGCCATACGGGTCCGGCGTTGAGCCCGTTCAACGCCTGGACATTGCTCAAGGGTTTGGAGACGATGCCGTTGCGCGTGCGCCACTCCAGCGAGTCCGCGCTGCGCATCGCCGAGTTCCTGGAGGGCAACAAGGCCGTCAGCTGGGTGAAATACCCCTTCCTGCAATCACATCCGCAGCACGACCTGGCCACCGCGCAGATGAGCGGCGGCGGCACGGTCGTCACCTTCGAACTCAACGCCCCCGCCCACGAGGCCAAGAAGCGCGCCTTCGAGGTCCTCAACCGCCTGCGCGTCATCGACATCTCCAACAACCTCGGCGACGCCAAATCCCTGATCACCCACCCCGCCACCACAACCCACCGAGCCATGGGCCCCGAAGGCCGAGCCACCATCGGCCTAACCGACGGCGTCCTCCGCATCTCCACCGGCCTAGAAGACCTCACCGACCTCCTCACCGACCTCGACCACGCCCTCAGCTAGACCCACAGAGACACCACACGGCTCACAGGGAGTTCAGCCCCTGTGAGCCGTGTGGGTGGTCTGTGGGTTCGGGATACCAGTAGCCGGTGCGAGTGAGGGGGCGGGCGATGTGGGTTGCTTGGGTCAGGCGGGGGAGCCAGGTTTGGGTGGTGAGTTCGTGCCAGGTCCAGCGGACTACGAGCCAGCCGAGTGCGCGTAGCGCGTCCTCTCGTGCTTTTTCGGCGATGACGATGTCTTCCGGCGAACGGAGGCCGCGTAAGTGGGTGCGGTACTTGATGAGTCCGTCGAATTCGCCGATGATGCCTAGCTCGGGAAAAAGGAAGTCGACCCTGGCGACGAACCGGTGATCCGGGGTGACGATGCTGGCTTGGAGTTCCGGTTTCGGGAATCGCGCTGTGTGCAGCGCGACCCGACTACGCGACTCACCGGGGCTCTCCGATCGGCCGTCCACGAACTCGACTACGCGCCGGGCCTTCGGAGTTCCCGGGCCGAGGTGGCGGGCGAGCTGTTCGACCAGTTCGGCCCGGGTGGTCTTGCCGAGTCGCAGAGCGCTGTCACCGAGGACGACCGCTTGGTCGAAAGGCAACGTCCGAGCCAGGTCGATAACGGTCCGGGCCGCGCTGGTGACCTTGCGGTCACCGACCAGCACGATCTCTTCGGGGGTGATGCGCATCGAATGCAGCACCAGCTGCCGGGTGACACGTCCACCGGTCGCGCGGTTGCGTAGCAGGTGAACGCGCCCCAACGGTGCGGCCCACAGGTCGAGATCGTGAACCACAGCCGCGGACACATGGCTGATGATCGCGTCCGGGCTCGCGGCCTGGACCGCGGCATCCGTCAGCATCAAATGTTGTTGGGACGCAGTGCGATCCGCAGCACCGTCCACCCCGACGTAGTAGCCGCGCCGAACCCGTCGCCACCCCGCGTGCAACTCCCGATCGGTAAACCCGTCCCGCAACGCGCTAGCTCGGCTCGTCACCCTGGGCATGTCCATGCACCGATCCTCGGTGCTCCCCCCACCCCCCACCAGCCCCACCTGGCCGAATGTGCACAACTCCCGGCTTGTGGACAACTAGACCCACAGAGACTGCACACGGCTCACAGGGAGCTCAGCCCCTGTGAGCCGTGTGGAGGGTTTGTGGGTTAGGCGAGGGCGCGTAGGCGGGGGGCGAGGTCGCGTTGGAAGAGGTCGAGGAAGCGGCGTTGGTCGTGGCCGGGGGCGTGGAAGACGAGGTGGTTCAGGCCGGCGTCTAGGTAGGGCTTGATGAGTTCGACGGTCTGGTCGGGGTCGCTGGCGACGATCCAGCGCTTGGCGATCTGCTCGATCGGGAGGGCGTCGGCGGCGGCCTCCATCTCGATGGGGTCGGTGATGCTGTGCTTCTGTTCGGGGGTCAGCGACAAGGGGGCCCAGAAGCGCGTATTCTCCAGCGCCAGTTCGGGATCGGTGTCGTAGGAGATCTTGATCTCGATCATCCGGTCGATGTCGTCGACGGTGCGACCGGCCTTGGCGGCGCCCTCGGCCACGGCGGGCATCAACTTGTCGGTGTAGAGCTCCATGCCCTTGCCCGAGGTGCAGATGAAACCGTCGCCCGCGCGGCCCGCGTAGCGCGCGACCAGCGGTCCGCCCGCCGCGACGTAGATCGGGATGCCGCCCTTGGGCACGTCGTAGATGGACGCGCCGACGGTGGTGTAGTACTCGCCGGAGAAGTCGACGCGGTCGCCGGTCCACAGCGCGCGCATCAGGTCGACCGACTCGCGCAGCCGCGCGAAACGCTCCTTGAACTCCGGCCACTCGCCCTTGTACCCGGTGGCGATCTCGTTGAGCGCCTCGCCGGAGCCGACGCCGAGCATGACGCGATCGGGGTACAGACAGCCCATGGTGGCGAAGGCCTGCGCGATCACGGCCGGGTTGTAGCGGAAGGTCGGCGTGAGCACCGAGGTGCCGAGCTGTATCCGCTTGGTGCGCTCGCCCACCGCGGCCATCCAGGCCAGCGAGAACGGCGCGTGCCCGCCCTTGTGCCGCCAGGGCTGGAAGTGGTCGCTCACCGTGGCGCTGTCGAGGCCGTGCTCCTCGGCGAGCACCGCGATCTCCACCAGTTCACGCGGCCCGAACTGTTCCGCCGACGCCTTGTATCCGAGCTTGAGCTCACCCATGTGCGCCCTCCTGTCGCTTCGCTGCACACCTGCGGTGCGGGCATTCCCGCGCACCGTTGTCGACCGCGGACACGCCGCGGTCACCTCTCGGCGCAACCGCGACGGGACCGTGGATCTTCCCGTGTCTCGGCGATCGTAGGCGCACCGTTCGGCGCGCGCACATGACCGACTTCGACCCTAGTCAGCGACGTCCGACGGGGTGCGCACCATGGGAACGTGTCCGACGGCATTCGCTGCGATGATGCTGTTAGCCGTATGCACTCCGTCCGGCCGCGTTTCTAGTGGGACAATTGCCGGGTGACTGATGAACCGATCCTGTCCTATCTGACCGACATGGACGGTGTGCTGGTGCACGAGGACCAGCTGGTGCCCGGCGCCGACGAGTTCCTCGCCGAGCTGCGCGCCAACGAGACCCCGTTCCTCGTCCTCACCAACAACTCGATCCGCACCCCGCGCGACCTGCAGGCCAGGCTGCGCCACACCGGACTCGACATCCCGGAGGAGGCGATCTGGACCTCCGCGCTGGCCACCGCCACCTTCCTCGACGAGCAGCGGCCCAACGGAACCGCCTATGTGGTCGGCGAATCCGGCCTGACCACGGCGTTGCACGAGATCGGCTATGTGCTCACCGACAGCAACCCCGACTACGTGGTGCTCGGCGAGACCCGCAACTACTCCTTCGAGGCGATCACCACCGCGATCCGCCTGATCGAGCGCGGCGCCAGCTTCATCGCGACCAACCCCGACCCGACCGGCCCGTCCCGCGACGGGTCGCTGCCCGCTACCGGCTCGGTCGCCGCGCTGATCACCCGCGCCACCGGCCGCGACCCGTACTACATCGGCAAGCCGAACCCGCTGATGATGCGCTCGGCGCTGCGCCGGATCGGCGCGCACTCGCAGTCGACGGTGATGATCGGCGACCGGATGGACACCGACGTCATCTCCGGCCTGGAGGCGGGCATGCGCACCATCCTGGTCACCACCGGCATCTCCACGCGCGCCTCGGTGGAGGCGTATCCGTACCGGCCGACCATGGTGCTCGACTCGGTCGCCGATCTGGTCGGGCGCACCAAGGAGCCGTTCGCCGACTGACCGCCGGGCTCAGGTGCGACGCGCGGCGGCTCACTCGTCGGCCATCGCGCGCGTGGGTGCTCGGCCGTGCAGGTCGCGCCGGGCCGTGACTCGTTCGTGCTCGCCGGCGGGTCGTGGGCGACTACGCGTGTCGGCGCTCGGCCGAACACGTTGTGCTGAGCCGCGACTCGTCTGTGCGCGTCGGGCAGGTCGCGAGCCATCGCGCGCGTCGGTGCTCGGCCGAACAGGTTGTGCTGAGCCGCGACTCGTCTGTGCGCGTCGGGCAGGTCGCGAGCCATTGCGCGCGTCGGTGCTCGGCCGAACAGGTTGTGCCGAGCCACGACTCGTCTGTGCGCGTCGGGCAGATCGTCAGCCATTGCGCGCGTCGGCGCTCGGCCGAACACGTTGTGCCAGAACGCAACTCACCCCTGCTCGTCGGCGATCGCATCCAACGCCGTCGACAGCCGGGTGAGCGTCTCCACGGTCGCCGTGAGCTGCTCTAGCCCGATCTCCTCGACGAGGCGCTTAGCGACCACGGCGTGCCGCGGATCGATGCGGCGCACCGCCGCGAGCCCCGCGTCGGTGACCGCGACCAGCTTCGCGCGGCGGTGCGCGGGGTTCGGGCGGTACTCGGCAAGTCCCTTGTCCACCAACAGATCCGCGATGCGTTGCACGCTCTGCCGGGTGATGCCCATAGCCCTGGCGATGCCCGCGACCGGCAGCGGCTCGCGCAGCACCGCGCCGAGCACCTGCCACCAGGCCGCGGTGAGCCCGGCGGGGCGCGCCAGCTCCTCGGCGATCGCGAGGAACTGGCCGTTCAACCGGAACGACGTGATGGCGGCCGTGGCGAACAGCTCCTGCTCGTCGCGGGTCACGTGCACCTCCTGGCGATCCGGCCGTCCGACGGTGCGATTGTTCCTCATCCGACCGGCGCCGCGGACCGTCGCTCCTCGTACTCGGCCAGCACCGCCCAGCCCGCCGGATCGGAGTGCCCGTACAGCCGGTACCACCCGTCGAGCACGTGTGGCTCGTACACGCCGAGCCGTCCCAGCGCCGCGCGGGCGAATTCGAACGGCGAGGTGCCGCCCGCGGTGATCAGGTCGCCGTCGGTCACCGCGGCTTCGTCCACATAGTGGTCGGCGCCGCCGTATCCGCTGTACAGCAAGAACTCTCGAACGTTGCTGGTGTGCCGGCGCGTGTCGAGAAGGCCAGCCCTCGCCAGTCCCAATGTCGCGCCGCAGATCGCCGCGACCGGGACGCCCGCGTCGAGGAACTCGCGCGCCTTGCGGGCGAACGGCATGAGCTCCTCGCCCTCCCAGGTATCGGCGCCGGCCAGAATCAGCATCGCGCTGTCGGCGGGCGTGAGGTCGGCGAGAGCCATGTCGGGCACGATGCGCATGCCGCCGAGCGTGGTGATCGGATCCTTCGTCAGCCCAACGGTTTTCGTCCGCCACGTGCCAGGCTCCCGCTGCCAGGTGGTCCGGTTGATGTGCGCCGTGGTGGCGCCGATCTCCCAGTCGGCGAAGGTGTCGTAGACGGCAACGTGAACTGTTCTCTCGTTCATGACAGCATCCTGTCATTATTGACAGCATGCTGTCAATAATGCGGTAATGCGGCATTACCCTGAGTGCATGCGCATCTCGGTAGCTGCGGACGAACGCGTCGGAGTGGCGAGCGAACTCATCGAGGAGCTGACCCGGCGCGGGCACGAGACGCTGCCGCACGGCGCGCTCTCGGAGACCGAACGCGACGACTGGGCGTGGGCCAGCGAGGCCGCCGCTCGCGACGTCATCCAGGGCCGCGCCGACCAGGCCATCGTCTGCTGCTGGACCGGCACAGGCGCCTCCATCGCCGCCAACAAGGTCTCCGGCGTCCGCGCGGCCCTCTGCGCCGACGCCGAAACCGCCAAGGGCGCCCGCCGATGGAATGACGCCAACGTCCTGGCCCTGAGCCTCCGCTCCACCTCTGCCGCCGAACTACAAGAAATCCTTGACGCCTGGTTCGCCACCGCGCCCAGCCCCGCCCCCGACGACCAAGCCAACATCGCCCACCTGTCCACGATCGAGCAGGCCGGCTGACCACCGAGACCAATGTGAACTGTGTTTGTTTGGTAATAGGCCGGAGCGTGTCTTCGATGAAGTGATGTAAGTCATCCAGCACTCTGCTGGCTATCAATCATCGGAGTATCAGTTGCATTCCCGCCTCAGCGGTCTCGGTTTCCTCGTCGGTGTGAGCGCGTTCGCCGTGCTCGTCGGCGGCTGCTCGGTCCAGCCCACCCCGACGGCCCGTCCGGTCCAAACCTCTTCCGCCACAACAACAGTCCGCTCGACCACTTCAGTTGCGCCCAGCACGACCAGTTCCCCGGCCTCGACCCTCGCGCCGACCACCACCACGAGCCCGCCGACCACCGTCGCGGACCCGCCATCGACGGTTACGCTGCCGCGAACAACGGTGGCACTGCGCCCACCTCCGGCTCCGGCCGCCCCCGCGCCGCCGACCGCCCCTGCACCGCTGGCCGCCCCGCCGATCGACCCACCACGGGCGAGCGATCCGGGCTCCGTGTGCGGCCCCGACTCGTACCTGAACGCCAGCGGCGACTGCGTGCACAGCCCGGTGCAGGCGCCCGCCGCACCCTCCGGTGCCACCGCGAAATGCAATGACGGCAGCTATTCCTTCAGCCAGACCCGCAAGGGAACCTGCTCGCACCACGGCGGAGTGGCGACCTGGCTTTAAGCCCTGACCCGGCCTCAGGCGAAGCTCTGCACGCGTGTCCGGCTGGGCGTGAGCGCTGACCCGGCTGTGCGGGCCGGTCCGGCGGTGCGGGCCGGTCCGGCGGTGCGCCCGGCTTACGCCCGGCGCAGGGCGAAGATGCGGAGGTCGCGCGTGGTGCGGTCGTGGTAGGCGGAGTAGGCGCCGGTCAGCTCGACGAAGCGGGTGAAGATCTCGTCCTTGGCGGCGGCGTCGACAAGAGTCGCTCGGACAGGGATCCGGTGGCCGGCGATGGCGACGGTGGCCGCGGGGTTCGCCAGAAGGTTGGCGGTCCAGGCGGGGTGGTGTTCCTGACCGAAGTTGCTGCCGATCACGTAGAGCACGTCGCCGTCGTGCACGTAGAGCAGCGGCTGGGTGCGGGGTTTGCCGGACTTGCGGCCGGTGGTGGTCAACAGGATCACCGGGGCGCCGATCGGGCCGAGCACGGTGTACTTGGCGTCGGTGCGCTCGAGCACGGCACGATCGAGCGGGGTGATCTTGCGGATGAGCCAGGAGCCGGGCTTGGTCGCCGCGAACCTGTTCGCCAGGCGAGAGAGCGCGCTGGTGCGCGAGCCCCACTGCCGGTCGGGAAACTGCTCAGCCATGCCCGGACTATAGCGGCGGTCCCGCCTGGGCGTGAATTTCGCGCCGGAGGCGGGATTAGCCGCCTATTCACTAAGCTTTCGGGCATGGCCGATCACGCTCCGTCCACCGTCTACATCGCCTCGCCCGAGGGCGACACCGGGAAGTCGACGGTGGCGCTCGGGGCGCTGCAGATGCTGTGCGCGACCACCGCGCGGGTCGGCGTGTTCCGGCCCATCACCCGGTCCACGACCGAGCCCGACTACATCCTCGAGCTGCTGCTCGAGCACAGCACCGCCGACATCGACTACGCGCAGGCCACCGGCGTCACCTACGAGCAGGTGCACGCCGACCCCGACGCCGCGATCAGCGAGATCGTCATGCGCTTCCACGAGGTCGCCAAGGTCTGCGACGCGGTGGTGGTGGTCGGCAGCGATTACACCGATGTCGCCAGCCCCAGCGAACTGCGCTTCAACGCCCGGATCGCGGTGAATCTCGGTGCGCCCGTGCTGCTCGTCGTGCGCGGCTCCGGCCGCACCCCCGCCGAGGTGAAGCAGCTGGCCGAGCTGTGCCGCAGCGAACTGACCCTCGAGCACGCGCAGCTGGTGGCGATCATCGCCAACCGCTGCGACCCGGACCGGATGGCCGAGGTCGCCGAAGAATTGCGCGCCTTCCCCGTACCGACCTGGACGCTGCCCGAGGTGCCGCTGCTGATCTCGCCCACCATGGCCGAGTTGTGCGCCGCCATCGACGGCGAGATGTACAGCGGCGACCAGGAATTGCTACAGCGTGAGGCGCTGAAGATCATGGTCGGCGGCATGACGGCCGAGCACATCCTGGAGCGGCTGGTCGACGGCGTCGTGGTCATCGCGCCGGGCGACCGCTCCGACGTGCTGCTCAGCGTCGTGAATGCCCATGAGGCGGAGGGCTTTCCGTCGCTGTCGGGCATCATCATGAACGGCGGCATGCTGCCGCATCCCGCGGTCGCGCGGCTGATGAGCGGCCTCAAGCCGAAACTGCCCATCCTCACCACCGAGCTCGGCACCTACGACACCGCGAGCGCCGCCTACCGCACCCGCGGGCGCATGGCGGCGGGCAGCCCGCGCAAGGTGGACACCGCGCTGGCGCTGATGGAGGAGCACGTCGACGCGGTGGAGTTGTTGCGTCGCATCGAGGTTCCGCTCACCACCGTCGTCACGCCGCAGATGTTCGAGTACCAGCTCATCGAGCGCGCCAGGTCCGACCGCAAACGCATCGTGCTGCCGGAGGGCGACGACGACCGCATCCTGCGCGCGGCGGGCCGGGTGCTGCAGCGCAAAATCGCCGACCTGGTGATCCTCGGCGACGAGCAGTCGATCCGGGCGCGCGCCGCCGAGCTCGGCGTCGACATCTCCGCCGCGCAGGTGCTCGATCCCCGAACCTCCGGCCACCTCGATGATTTCGCCGAGGAGTACGCCGAGATGCGCAAACACAAGGGCATGACCGTCGAGCGGGCCCGCGAAACCATGGCCGACATCTCGTATTTCGGCACCATGATGGTCTATCGGGGCATCGCCGACGGCATGGTCTCCGGCGCGGCGCACACCACGGCGCACACCATCCGGCCGTCGTTCGAGATCATCAAGACGGTGCCCGGCGTCTCCACCGTCTCCAGCGTGTTCCTCATGTGCCTGGCCGATCGGGTGCTGGCCTACGGCGACTGCGCGGTGGTCCCCGACCCGACCTCCGAACAGCTGGCCGATATCGCGATCTCCTCGGCGGCCACCGCGTCCCGGTTCGGCATCGAGCCGCGGGTCGCCATGCTGTCCTACTCGACCGGCGAGTCCGGCAGCGGCGCCGACGTGGACAAGGTGCGGGTGGCGACCAAGCTTGTGCGCGAGCGTGCGCCGGAACTGCTGGTGGAGGGCCCTATTCAGTACGACGCGGCGATCGAGCCGACCGTCGCCACCACGAAGCTGCCCGACTCCGACGTGGCGGGCAAGGCGACGGTCTTCGTGTTTCCCGATCTCAATACGGGCAACAACACCTACAAGGCCGTGCAGCGCAGCGCGGGCGCGATCGCCATCGGCCCGGTGCTGCAGGGCCTGCGCAAGCCGGTCAACGACCTCTCGCGCGGCGCGCTGGTCGCCGACATCGTCAATACGGTGGCGATCACCGCGATCCAGGCGCAGGGGGAGTGAGCGTGTCTTTCCGGACACAGCGGCACGCGTGCAGGAACAGGGGCTCGACCGGCGTGGTTGCGGAGGGTGTGCGGGTGTCCCGCAGGACACAGGAGGCGTGATGAGCCACACTTGCGCAGCCCGGCTCGTCGGAGCTGACCGGGTGCGGGTGTCCCGCAGGACACAGGAGGCGTGATGACGGAGGCAGTCGACGACCTGGTGCTGGTGATCAATTCCGGCTCGTCGTCCATCAAATATCAACTCCTGGACCCGGACTCGGGCACCGTGACGGCCGCGGGCATGGTCGACCGGATCGGCGAGGACAACGCCGGGATCGAGCACAAGGCCGACGGCGAGACCACCGAGCGCCGCGAGGCGATCGCCGATCACCGGGCCGGGCTGCGGCTGATCTTCGACACGTTCGCCGAGACCGGCCACGACCTCTCCAATGCCGGGGTCCGCGCGGTCGGGCACCGGGTGGTGCACGGCGGCGAGGTGTTCTACCGCCCGACGCTGATCGACGACTCGGTGGTCGAGGCCATCTCCGACCTGTCCGCGCTTGCGCCGCTGCATAATCCGGCGAACGTCGCGGGCATCGAGAGCGCCCGCCAGCTGCTGCCCGACGTGCCGCAGGTCGCGGTGTTCGACACCGCGTTCTTCCACGGCCTGCCCGACGCCGCCAAGACCTACGCCATCGACGCGAAAGTGGCGGCCGCGCACGGCATTCGGAAGTACGGCTTCCACGGCACCTCGCACGAGTACGTGTCCGGCCAGGTCGCCGAGCTGCTCGGCCGCGACCCGGCGCGGCTGAACCAGATCGTGTTCCATCTCGGCAACGGCGCCTCGGCCTCGGCGATCCGCGGCGGGCGCCCGATCGACACCAGCATGGGCCTGACCCCGCTGGAGGGCCTGGTGATGGGCACCAGGTCCGGCGACCTCGACCCCGGCATCATCGCGCACCTGGTGCGCTCGGCCGACTACGACATCGACCAGGTCGACCGGCTGCTCAACCGGGACTCCGGCCTCAAGGGCCTGTCCGGCGTCAACGACTTCCGCGAACTGCGCGGCCTCATCGACAAGGGCGACGCCGCAGCGCGACTCGCCTACGACGTCTACATCCACCGCCTCCGCCGCTACCTCGGCGCCTACCTGATCGACCTCGGCGGCGTCGACGCCATCACCTTCACCGCGGGCGTCGGCGAGAACAGTCCCGACGTGCGGGCCGACGCCCTGGCCGGCCTGTCCCGCTTCGGCATCGAGGTGGATCCCGCCGCCAACGCCGCGAAAGACCGTACGGCCCGGCGCATCTCGCCGCCGGACGCCAAGGTGGTCGTTCTGGTCGTACCCACGAACGAAGAACTCGCGATCGCCCGCGCCGCCCATCGGGTGGCGGAAACGGAGAAGTGAGAAAGCCCGGCCGGGGGGGAGTCCGGCCGGGCCCGGATCGTCGCGCGCACGCCGAGAAGCGCTGGGCTCCCGCGTGTTTCGGGCCGAGCCAGGAGGGCAGTCCGGGCGACCGCCACCGGACGGCGAGGGCAGCCGGGCTCCGGTGACACGCGGTGGGCCAGCGGCGAACAGCGTCGCGAACCTGATCCGGGACCGATCCTGCCGAACCGATCATGAGGATTTCGTGAGTGCGTCTATACCCAAGTCTTCGCGCGAATCGAGTTGGCCAGGTCCACCAGGGCGTAGCGGTGGTTGCGGCCGGGTGCGCTGCGGGCGAGCGCGCGCAGGCCGGCCTCGGTCCCCTCGCGCAGGCACCGTTCGGTGAACGGCGCGCCGAACAGGCTGGCGTCGGGCCGTTTCGGAGTATTGCCCGCCTGCAGCCAGGCGAGGGCGGCGCCGAGGACGAGCACGCGCATCTGGACCGCCCTGCCCTCGCCGGCGGGCAGGCTCAGCACGCGCGAGGCGCAGACGTGCAGGGTGGATTCCTCGAGCTCGGCCACCGGCGCCGCGGTGAGCAGCAGGAGCACCGCGGTCATCCTGGCGGTGGTGAAATGTCTCGAGGCGGCGGGGACTTCGTCGAGGGCGTGCACCGCGTCCACCACCCGATCGACCCCGGCCAGCTGCCGGGCCAGGCCGAAGGCGGCGCTCACCACCGCGCGATCGGTGCGCCACACGGTGTCGTAGAACTTCTCCGCGCAGGTCCGCCACCGCGCCGCATCCGTCGAATCATCCTGCTGCAGTAGCAATTCCGCGGTCGCGGCGAGCGCGAGCTTGGGCCCGATCTCGCCGGGCAGCACCCGCAGCACGTCGTCGAAGCCGGCGAAGGACTGCTCGTATTCCCCGTCGAGCAGCTGCGCCAGGCCGCGATACCAGCCGACGCGCCAATCGTTCTCGGGTAATCGAGTGAGCAGATCGAGCACCGTGGCCGGCTCACCGAGGTCGAGGCGCACCCGCGCCTCCGCCAGCGTGAGCTCCAGATCCAAGGTCTCCGGCGCGTTTCCGGGGTCGGCCTCGGCCCGTTCCCTGGCGGCCCGCAGCGCCTCGAGCGACTGCTCCGGCTCGGGGTGCACCGTGGTGGCGAGCAGCGGCGCGGACGGGTCGGCGGAGTCGAGCAGCGGAATGGGCAGCGCCGCAACCACATCGCGCGCGTCGAGCAGCTTGCTGCGGGCGTGGCCGTCGGCGTAGGCGTCGGTCTGCCTGATCAGCTCCTCGGTGCCGAAGCTGGCGCGCGGCGGGCTGAACACGGTCGACAACTGCGGATGCTCGGTGCCGGTCTCCAGCGCGAGGATCTCGCGCAGGACCCCCGACAGCTGCGCGGACATGGCTCTGGCCGAGGGGAATCG
The DNA here is from genome assembly GCF_000308715.1 of Nocardia tenerifensis NBRC 101015. GTDB lineage: Bacteria > Actinomycetota > Actinomycetes > Mycobacteriales > Mycobacteriaceae > Nocardia > Nocardia tenerifensis. The sequence goes on along the minus strand of NZ_BAGH01000393.1, from coordinate 16,851 downwards.
CCGCTCCGGATCCGGGTCCGTCGCGCACAGCAGCAGGCGGTGGAAGGACTCGTAGCGCGCGAGCACGGGGTGATCGGCGGGGTCGGGGATGCCGTCTAGGTAGCGGCCCTGCTCCATCGGCATCTCGAGGGTGAGCACGGCGAGGGTGCGCCCGACGGTGTAGATGTCCGACGCGACGGTCGGCCCGGTCTTCGCGATCTCGGGCGCCTGAAAACCCCTGGTGCCGTACAAGTTTCCGTACGACTCGATGGTGGCGACCGCGCCGAGATCGATCAGCTTGACCTGATCCTCGGTGACCATGATGTTGTCCGGCTTGAGATCGTTGTAGGTGAGCCCGATCGAGTGCAGGTACTCCAGCGCGGGCAAAATCTCCAGCAGGTAGGCGATCGCCTCGGCGACCGGCATCCGGTACGGGCGGTCGTAGGAGTTCAGGATGTCGCGCAGCGAGCGGCCGCCGACGTACTCCATGACGATGTAGCCGACCGGCGCGCCGTCCTCGTCGGTGTGCTCGACGAAGTTGTGGATCTTCACGATGCTGGCGTGCGCCACCTCCGCGAGGAACTGGCGCTCGGCCACGGCTACGGCCTGCGCCTCGGCGTCGCCGGTGTGCAGCAGGCCCTTGAGCACCACCCAGCGGTCGCTGACGTTGCGGTCGATCGCCAGGTAGATCCAGCCGAGCCCGCCGTGCGCGATGCACCCCTGCACCTCGTACTGGCCCGACACCACGTCGCCCTCGTGCAGCGAGGGCCGGAAATCGTAAGGCGCGCCGCAGGTGTCGCAGGTGCCCGTGGTCACCGCGGGCCGGACGGCGGTGGCCCGGCCGACCGGGTTACCGCACCGCCAGCAGAAGCGTTTGCCCTCGGCGACAACGGGATCGGTGAGCACTGCCGAGCGCGGATCGGCGGGCTCGACCGTCGGGATCGGCACCAGTCCGCCGCCGAGCTTGCGCACCGTCGGCCGCGACCGCGCCGTGCGCACGCTGCGCCCGGAGGTCCGCATCGTCGCGGCGGAGTCCGGCTCGGAGTCGGGGCGCCCCGCGCCGATGATGGTCTCGGCCGCGGCCGCCTCGCTCGGCGTCGGCTTACCGCCGCGCGCGAGCTCGGTGTGCACCGGCTCGGCGCGCGCGAGTTCCGTGTGCACCGGCTCGGCGGGTTCGTCGCGGGCCGCCGTCGGGGCGGCGGTCGATTCGTCCGCGTCGGGGGTGGCGTCGTCCGCTGTGGTCATCGGCCGTCAATCCACGTACGTCGGTGCGGGCGGGCCGGGCGAGGGGCCGAGCACGGTCAACCACTGGCGGTAGCTGCGCTCCCAGGTGCCGTCGTTGCGGATGCGATCGAGGGTGCCGTTCACGAAGCGCACCAGGTCGTCGTCGCCCTTGGGGATGCCGATGCCGTAGGGCTCGACGCTGATGCTGTCGCCGACCACGGCCGTGTAGGGATCCTGCGCGGCCAGGCCGATCAGGATGGAGTCGTCGGTGCTCGCCGCGTCGACCTGCCGCTGCTGCATGACCACCAGGCAGTCGGCCCAGGTCGCCACGGAAAGAACGGACGCGGTCGGCTGGGAACGGCGGATGCGCTCCAGCGAGGTGGTGCCGCGCACGATGCACACCCGCTTGCCGGCCAGATCGGCGATGCCGTTGATCCCGGAGTTCTTCATCGCGAGCACCCGCTGGTTGGAGCGCAGGTACACCGTGGAGAACGTGACCCGCTGCCGCCGTTCACAGGTGATCGTCATGGTCTTGGCGACGATGTCCACGTCGTGGTTCTGCAGCGCCTGCTCGCGGTCGGCGGAGCCGAGGGTGCGGTACTCGATCAGATCCGGGCTGCCGAGCAGGTCGCGGGCGATCTCCCTGGCGATGTCGGCGTCGAAGCCGACGATGGCGCCGGAGATCGGGTCACGGAAGCTGAACAGATTGCTGCCCGCGTCCAGCCCGACCACCAGGCGGCCGCGGGCCCGGATCGCGTCGATGGCGGGCCCCCGGGCCGCGGTGCCCTCGCCCGTCGGGCGCAGGCTCGCCGTCGGGTCGCCGCACTGCTGGCCGTTCGTCGGCGGGGGCGGCGAATCCGTCAGCACGGGAACGGCTTTCGCGGGCAGCAGCGGGTCGGTGTACTTGGCGGTGCTGGTCGGCAGCGGCGCGGGCGCCTCGCTCGTACAGCCGCCGACCAGCGCGACGGCGGCAAGCGCGACGGCGAGCGCGCCGTGTGCGGCCCTCATCGATACTCCCGCAGTCGCGGCCACAGGCCGAGCCCGACGCAGCCTGCCGCGACGATGCCGATCACCAGCGCGCCGGGTCCCATGAAGTCCAACACGCGTGCCGCGCGGGAGATGTTGTCGCGCAAAGTATCCCGTGTGGTGTCGATGCCCTGCTCCAGTGCCTTGTCCAACGCCTCCACCTGGGCGGCGACATCCGCGGCGCCCGGCCCGGTCGCCACCGCCGCCGCGCCGTTGTAGTCGCCGCGGGCCAGGGTGTCGTTCATCCGCTGATGCGCGACCCGCCAACGGCCCAGCGCCGGAATGGCATTGCGCACCTCCTCGGCGGCGGGCGCGGAACTCGGGTAGCCGCCGAGCAGATCGGCGAGGCGGGCGATGTTCGCGTCGTAGGTCCGGTCGTAGTCGCCGGTCGCGTCCCGGCTCACCAGCTTCAACGTCTCCGCCGACCGCGCCTGCTGCGCCAGGATGCGGCTCTCGGTCAGCCGCGAGGCGGGCACCGCGCCGTCGTCCCGCCCGTGGATCATCGAGGTGGCCGACACCGCCCCCGCGACCACGGTCCACCCCAGCAGCACGAGCACCGCCGCCGAGGCGAGCAGCAGCCCGGGGTTGAGCACTCGGCGCCACCGCTTGGCCAGCTCGAACTGCGCCCACACCAGCGCGACCAGCGCGAGAACCACCAGCACGATGGCCGTCCACGGCGGCCGGACGTGGTTGCGCTGCGCCTCGGTCACCGCGGCTTGTCGCCGGCTCTGCAACTCCTCGGCCATCGGCAGCACGGTCGTCTGCATTTGATTCGACGCTTCGCTCAGGTAGGCCGCGCCGACGGGGTGTCCGCTGCGGTTGTTGGCGCGCGCGGTCTCCACCACGCCGGTGTACACGGGCAGATTGGTGGCGATGCCGGTGCGCAGCCTGGTGTCGGTGTCGTCGGCCCCATTGGGCTCGCCGGAGGCCCGGCCGGTCTCGGCCACCAGTTCCGCGGCGGCCTCGCCGACCGCCTGGCTGTAGCGGTCGCGCACCGCCTGCGGCTCCAGCCCGCCCGCGATGAACGCGGTGCTCGCCGCGGCGTCGGCGATGGACAGCGAGGTGTAGAGCCGATGCGCGGAGTACGCGTCCGGCTCGGTGTCGTCGAGCAGCACGTTCAGGGTGTGCTGCCGATCGCCGACGGTCGTGCCGGTGACCCAGCCCGCGGCGACGCAGGCGGTGATGAGCAGCAGTCCGATCGCGATCAGCCGTCCCGGCGAGGAGCCGGCGAACAGGCGCAGCCGGGCGGGGTCGAACTGCTCCCGCAGGAACGCGACCCGCAGCGCGGCGGGGCTGTCTCGCAGCGCGCCGGGACTGTCGCGCGCGGTGAGCTCGGCGGTGGGCGACGGCCGCAGTACCGCCGTCGCCTGCTCGATCCGAGCCATGTCCACCTCCCCAGTCTGGGCCGCGTTCGCGGATTTCTTCGACGAAGCGACCGGACGAACGGTCACCCCGTGTGTGTTGTTGCGGAGTTTATTGTGGTCGTAGCTGTGCCGTGGCGTGTGAAATACCCATGCTTGGCAGCGGGTGGATCGCGACGCGACGGCGGAACGAGGATGGGTGCGAGATGCGTGGTGACGGCGACGGGTGGTCGCGCGACCCTGGTGGCCTGCGACGTTGGGGTCGATTCGGCGCCGCCGGACTGCTGCTGCGCGCCCCGCTTCCCGACGGCGGGTCGGCCGTGCTCATGCAGCATCGCGCGCCGTGGAGTCATCAGGGCGGCACCTGGGGTCTGCCCGGCGGCGCGCGCGACAGCCACGAGACCCCGGTGCACGCGGCCGTGCGTGAGGCCTGGGAGGAGGCGGGGATCGACCCGGCCGACGTCCGGGTGCGCGGCGAGCGGGTGACCGCCACCGCGCCGAGCGGCTGGACCTACACCACCGTGATCGCCGACGCCGTGCACGCGCTGCCGACCAGCCGCAACCGGGAGAGTTCCGAACTCGCCTGGGTGCCGGAGGCCGAGGTCGACGCCCGGCTGCTGCACCCCGGATTCGCCGTCTCGTGGCCCGAGCTGCGCGCCGCGCCCGTCCGCGTCTGCCTCGACGGTCTCGCACGAGACCAGGCCGTCGCCGCCGCGCTGCCGCGCACCGTCGACCTCGCCGATCAGGGTTTTTATTGGCTGCACACCCGGCCCGACGGTCCCGGCGGCTACGCGAAGATCATCGATGCGGACCCGGCCGACACCTCGGATCCGGCCTCGGCGAGCACAGTGGCCGTCGTCTCGCTGACCCGTGGTCAGGTCCTGTCCTGACCGAGGCATGATCCCGCGCCGCGACATGGGTCAGGCGTGCGCGAGCAGTGCCGCCTTGAGTTGCCTGGCGGCGGCTTCCGGGTCGCGGGCCTCGGTGATCGCGCGCACCACGACGATGCGGCGGGCGCCCGCCGCGAGCACGTCGGGCAGGTTGCCCGCGTCGATCCCGCCGATCGCGAACCACGGCCGGGTGGGATGCGCGTCCGAGGTCGAGCGCACCAGTTCGATGCCCGCGGCCTGCCTGCCCGGCTTGGTCGGCGTCGCGTACACCGGGCCGGTGCAGAAGTAGTCGATGTGTTCGTCGATCGCGGCGAGCCCGGCCTGCGCGCGATTGTGCGTCGAGCGTCCGATCACCACGTCGGGGCCGAGGATGCGCCGCGCGTACCAGGGCGGCAAATCACCCTGGCCTAGGTGCAGCACATCGGCGCCCGCGGCGAGCGCGATGTCGGCGCGGTCGTTCACCGCGACCAGCCCGCCGTGCCTGCGCGCCGCCGCCTTCAACTCCGCGAGGGCGCCGAGTTCGGCGCGCGCCTCGAGCGGGCCGAACTTCGCCTCGCCGGGCGAGCCCTTGTCCCTGAGCTGGATGATGTCGACCCCGCCCGCGAAGGCCGCCTCGGCGAATTTGGCCAGATCGCCCCGATCGCGTCGGGCGTCGGTACACAGATAGAGGCGAGCGGCCGCCAAGCGCTCCCTGGGCGATGCGGGTCGAGCGGGGTGGGAGGGTTGCACGCCTTCGACCGTAGCCCCGGTACCGTGGGGAAGCGAACGGCGGCACGAACGCCGGGCCGGCTCGGCGGTCGTGCAGGGATTACCGCGGCGGTCGCGCGGCGTTACTCCGGCGGTCGCGCGGTGTCACCGCGCCGGGCGCGCAGTGGCACCGCGAAAGCGACGCCGGGCGTCGACCACGAGAAGTGCGCGACCGGCCCGCCGGCCGGGTGACCACGAGGGCGCGCTCGCGCACGCCGCCCATCGGAGACAGAGGCAGGTGGATACGTAATGCGGACGCTGGCCGTCGTCGGTGGCGGCGTCATCGGGCTCGGCGTGGCCTGGCGGGCCGCCGAGTCGGGTTGGTCGGTCACCCTGTACGACCCCGCCGTCGGCTCGGGCGCCTCGTGGGTGGCGGGCGGCATGCTCGCCCCGCTGTCGGAGGGCTGGCCGGGGGAGGACCGCGTCCTCGAGTTCGGCGCCGCGGCGCTGGCCCGCTGGCCCGAGTTCGCCGCCCGCGTCGAGGCCGCCACGGGCGTCTCGGTCTTCGTCGCCGACGCGACGCTGACCGTCGCGCTCGACGCCGCCGACGCGGCCGACCTGCGCACGGTCGCCGAGTGGGTCGGCGGCCACGGCCACGAGCTGCGCGTGCTCGATCGCGCGGGCGTCCGCGCGCTGGAGCCGAGCCTGGCCCGCACGGTGCGGGCGGGGCTGTACGCCCCGGCCGAGCCCGCGATCGACAACCGACGGCTGGTCGGCGCGCTGCGCAAGGCGGCGACGGCGGCCGGCGTGCGGATCCGCGCCGAGTCCGTCGACGCGCTCGACGCGCTCTCGGAGGATCAGATCGTGCTAGCCGCGGGCGCGTCCTCGGCGCGGCTGTGGCCGGAGTTGCCGGTCCGCCCGATCAAGGGCGAGATCCTGCGCCTGCGCCGCCGACCCGGTGTCGCGCCCGCACCGGTCCGCGTGGTCCGCGCCCGGGTGCACGGCCGGGCGCTCTACCTGGTCCCCCGTGCCGACGGAATCGTGGTCGGCGCAACGCAATACGAGGCGGGTTTCGACACCGCGGTGACCGTCGCCGGTGTCCGTGACCTGATCGCCGACGCCGAGGCCGTGTTCCCCGGCATCGGCGAGTACGAGCTGGCCGAGGCGAGCGCGGGCTCACGCCCCGGCACCCCGGACAACCTGCCGCTGCTCGGCAGGCTCGACGACCGCGTCGTCGCGGCCACCGGCAACGGCCGCAATGGCATGCTGACCATGCCGCTCACCGTGGACGCGGCGCTCGCCCAGCTCGCCGGGGCCCCGTTGCCCGAGGCGAAACCCGCTGACCCGCAACGTTTCTCGACGACGCACCCGTCGTCGCCCAGGTCATCCGCAGGAGGAGTTCGATGACTTCGACATCCGTACCCATCGGCGTCACCGTGAACGGCACCGATCACGAGTTCGCCGAGACCCTCAGCGTCCGGGAGCTGCTCGGCCGCCTCGAGCTGCCGACGCAGGGCATCGCGCTGGCGGTGGACGGCGCGGTGTTCCCCAAGTCCCGCTGGGACGAGCCGGTCGGCCGCGGCTGGCAGATCGAGGTCTTGACGGCGGTCCAGGGTGGCTGAGGGGTATTCGCCGCTGCGCATCGCGGACCGCGAGTTCGGCTCCCGGCTGATCATGGGCACCGGCGGGGCGGACAACCTCGCCGTGCTCGAGGAGGCGCTCGTCGCCTCGGGCACCGAGCTCACCACCGTCGCCATGCGCCGGATCGACGCGGCGGGCGGCACCGGCGTGCTGGATCTGTTGAAGCGCTTGAACATCGCGCCGCTGCCCAACACCGCGGGCTGTCGCACCGCGGCCGAGGCCGTGCTCACCGCGCAGCTGGCCCGCGAGGCGCTCGACACCAACTGGGTCAAGCTCGAGGTCGTCGCCGACGAACGCACGCTGCTGCCCGATCCGATCGAGTTGGTCACCGCCGCTGAGCAACTCGTCGACGACGGCTTCGTGGTGCTGCCCTACACCACCGACGACCCGATCCTCGCGCGCAGGCTCGAGGACGCGGGCTGCGTCGCGGTGATGCCGCTCGGCTCCCCGATCGGCACCGGCCTCGGCATCGGCAACCCGCACAACATCGAGATGATCGTCGCCGAGGCGAAGGTCCCGGTCATTCTCGACGCGGGCATCGGCACCGCCAGCGACGCCGCGCTCGCCATGGAGCTCGGCTGCTCGGCCGTGCTGCTGGCCACCGCGGTGACCCGGGCCCGTCAACCGGAGTTGATGGCCGAGGCGATGGCCGCCGCCGTGCGGGCGGGCTATCTGGCGCGTCAGGCGGGCCGCATTCCGAAGCGGTTCTGGGCACAGGCGTCCTCGCCCGCGCTCTGACCAGGTCGTCTGTCGGATAACGCCCGCTCAGGGGATTGTCGGGGTGGCTCTGCGGGGTGGTCAGGGTCACCGTCATCCTCGAGGATGATCGAACACGACACCAAGTAGTGACGCGCGCCGCGGCGTTTTCGGGAATGCTGGTCATCATGATCGAGCTGCAAGGGCTGACCAAGCACTACGGGCAGACCGTCGCGGTTCAGGATCTATCCTTCACCGTTCGACCCGGACAGGTGACGGGGTTCCTGGGCCCGAACGGAGCCGGTAAGTCGACGACGATGCGCATGATCCTGGGGTTGGACAAGCCGACCGCGGGCACCGCGCTCATCCAGGGCAAGCCATACCGTGAACTGGACCATCCGCTGCGCACCGTCGGCGCGCTCCTGGACGCGAAGTGGGTGCATCCGAACCGTTCGGCGCGCGCGCATCTCGAGTGGATGGCCGCCTCCAACGACATCCCCAAGTCCCGGGTGGAGGAGGTGCTGCGGCTGGTCGGCCTGTCCGAGGTGGCGGGCAAGAGCGCGGGTGGCTTCTCGCTCGGTATGTCCCAGCGGCTCGGCCTGGCCGGCGCGCTGCTCGGCGACCCGCAGGTGCTGCTGTTCGACGAGCCGGTCAACGGCCTCGACCCGGAGGGCATCCTGTGGATCCGCCGGTTCATGCAGCGCCTGGCCGCCGAGGGCCGCACCGTGCTGGTCTCCAGCCACCTGCTCTCCGAGATGGCGCAGACCGCCGAGCACCTCGTGGTGATCGGCCGGGGCCAGCTCATCTCCGACACCACCACCCAGGAGTTCATCGAACGCGCCTCCGAGCAGTCGGTGCGCGTGCGCAGCCCGCAGCTCGACCAGCTGCGCAGCGTGCTCACCTCGAACGGCATGACGGTCCGCGAGGACGGCACCGGTCAAGACGGCCCGGCACTCGTCGTGGCGGGCGTGTCGAGCGACGCGGTCGGCAAGCTGGCCGGCGCGAACGAGATCACGCTGTTCGAGCTTGCGCCGCAACGGGCTTCGCTGGAAGAGGCGTTCATGCGGATGACCGGTGGTGCTGTTCAGTACCACGGCGAAGGCTTTGATCAGGCGATGGGAGGTGCGCTCTGATGGGCGTGCTGGCAGCAGAACGAATCAAGCTCACCTCGACTCGGTCGCCCTGGTGGTGCACGGCCATCGTCGTCGCGCTCGCCCTCGGGCTGGCCGCGCTGTTCGCGATAGTCACCAAGTCGGCGGGGGACAACCCCGCGGACGGCGCCCCGACGCTGGATGTGAGCACCGCGACCGCGGGCGTCGTCGGCTTCGGCGTGATGGTGCTGATGATCATGGCCGCGTTGACGGTCACCAGCGAATACCGTTTCGGGGTCATCCGAACCACATTCCAGGCTGTGCCCAACCGCACCAAGGTACTGCTGACCAAAACGGCCCTCGTCGGCGTCTTCAGCGCCGTGCTCACCATCATCCTGGCCTTCCTCGCCATCGGCGTGGCCAAGGCCATCGGCGGGTCGGCGCCCACCGCGAACCTGACCCTGGACGGGCAGTGGCGGGCCGTCTACGGCATCCCGATCTACGCCTTCCTGATGATCGTGGTCGCCATCGGCGTCGGCGTGCTCGTGCGGCAGTCCGCGGCCGCGATCTCGCTGATCGTGCTGTGGTCCTTGCTGATCGAGCCCCTGCTGGGCGCGTTCGGCAGCTTCGGCCGCAATGTCGCGCCGTTCCTGCCCTTCCAGAACGCGAGCCACTTCCTCGCCGTCTCGGAGTCCGGCGCCAACTGGCACTGGGGTCCGTGGGGCAGCCTGCTCTACTTCGTCGCCTTCACCGCGATCGTCTACGGCGCCGCGCTGATCATGATCAACCAGCGCGACGCGTAGCACTCGAACCACCCGAGTCGCTTTCCCTCGCCACTCGGGTCCGGGGCGCCGACCTTGTCGGGAGGTCCGCGCGCCCCTGCACCGTTCCGTCACTGCCCGGCGGACGGTGTGACCATCGGCCCGGCGTGATTCGTCACGCCGGGCCGATGGCGTTCCGGCCCGGATACCGTGCCGCTCAACCCGATCGGGAGGTAGCGGGTGGTCGCGATCGGTGACCCGCCGACGACAGGTCGGCTGAGATACCCTCTGGGCGTGAGCGAGAAACCTTCCGGCGGTGCCGCGTCGGGCCCCGAGCCGGAGGACGAGACCGGCCGCGAGCCCGAGATCGCGATACCGCTGGTGCCCGCGGACGGGAGCGGTCCGATCCGTCGCCCCGGCGCGGGACTGCGCAAGGGGCAGCTCTCCGCGTTGATGAACGCGGCCAACAATCGGACCGACCTCATCGGCGTGCTGCGCAAGGCGCGCGAACAGCTGCCCGGCGATCCGTCCTTCGGCGACCCACTCTCGGTCACCGGGCCCGGCGGCGCGCGTGCGGTGGCCCGCGCCGCGGACAAGCTGGTCGGCGATACCCCGAGCGCCGCACGGGAGATCGGCTTCGGGGCTCTTCAGGTCTGGCAGGCCATGCTGGAGCGGGTCGGCCGCGGTAAGGGCAGCGCGGAAGTGACCGTCATGTTCACCGACCTGGTGGCCTTCTCCAGCTGGTCGCTGTCGGCGGGCGACGAGGCGACCCTGGAGCTGCTGCGCCGGGTGGCCAAGGCCATCGAGCCGCCGATCGCCGAGCGCGGCGGGCAGGTGGTCAAACGGATGGGCGACGGCGTGATGGCCGTGTTCCCGTCGGCCGAGCGGGCCGTGCTCGCCGCCGTCAACGCCAAGCGCAACCTGGCCGAGGTGAAGGTGCGCGACTATCGACCGAGGATGCGGATCGGCCTGCACACGGGCGCGCCGCGCGAGATCGGCGGCGACTGGCTCGGCGTGGACGTCACCATCGCGGCCAGGGTGATGGAGGCCGGCGGCAACGGCAACACCATGCTGTCGGAGTCCACGCTGCGCTCGCTGCCGCCGGAGACGCTGGCCGAACTCGGCCACGTGGTGAAGCCTTACCGCCGCAGCTTCTTCGCCGCCCCGCTGAGCGGCGTCCCCGAGGACCTGCGCATCTTCCGGCTCACCGAGCTCTGAGTCAGGAGCCCACCCACCAGGCGATGCCGCCCGCGACGGCGAGCGCGGCGAGAACCGCGAGCACGATCGACACTTTGCGCGAGGTCTTCCACGTCGAATAGACGCCGCCGAGCAGAAATCCGGCGAGCGCGAACAAGACGATCACAGTCACGTCGGTAGACACCGGCCCCATTCTGCCCCGCCCATTCCGGGCCCTGACATTCGCGCCACCTAGGGTGATCTGACTCACTGGCAATTAACAAGCACGCGCGCTTGCTTTTTTCTGGGGGTGATGTGATGCTGGTCTCCGGAACGCGGACTGCACGGGCGCGGCACGCGGGCCGCGCCATGTCGGTCCGCCGTTACAGGAGGCATTCCCGCTGATGAGTGTGCTGGCCGCCAACCCGGACGTGCTCCGGATCGGCAACTGTTCCGGCTTCTACGGTGATCGACTGAGCGCCATGCGCGAGATGCTCGAGGGCGGGCAGCTCGACGTGCTCACCGGCGACTACCTCGCCGAACTCACCATGCTGATCCTCGGCCGCGACCGGATGAAGGATCCGAGCCTCGGCTACGCCAAGACCTTCGTGAAGCAGATCGAGGACTGCCTCGGGCTCGCGCTGGAGCGCAACGTGCAGATCGTCGCGAACGCGGGCGGCCTCAACCCCTCCGGGCTGGCGCAACGCCTGCGCAAGGTGGCCGCCGATCTCGGCCTGGATGCCAAGATCGCGCACGTCGAGGGCGACGACCTGGTCGCGCGCGCCGGCGAACTCGGCCTCGGCGCGCCGCTCACCGCCAACGCCTACCTCGGCGCGTGGGGCATCGTCGAGTGCCTGAACGCGGGCGCCGACATCGTCGTCACCGGCCGGGTCACCGACGCCTCGGTGATCGTCGGCCCGGCCGCCGCCCACTTCGGTTGGGGCCGAACGGATTACGACGCGCTCGCGGGCGCGGTGGTGGCGGGGCACGTCATCGAGTGCAGCACCCAGGCCACCGGCGGCAACTACGCCTTCTTCACCGAGCTGCCCGACCTCGGCAGGCCCGGCTTCCCGATCGCCGAGATCCGCAGGGACGGAAGCAGTGTCATCACCAAGCACGCGGGCACCGGCGGCGCGGTCACGGTCGACACCGTCGAGGCGCAGCTCATGTACGAGATCCAGGGCGCGCGTTACGCGGGACCCGACGTGACCTCGCGGCTCGACTCCATCGCGCTCAGCGCCGACGGCCCGGATCGGGTGCTGATCAGCGGCGTGGTCGGCGAGGCGCCGCCGCCGCGGCTCAAGGTGTCGCTGAACACGCTCGGCGGCTTCCGCAACGAGATGGAGTTCATCCTCACCGGCCTCGATATCGAGGCGAAAGCCGCTCTGGCGCAACGGCAACTGGAGTCGTGGCTGGAAACCAGGCCGGCCGAACTGGAGTGGACCCTCGCGCGACTCGACCGGCCCGACGCCGACACCGAGGAACAGGCCAGCGCGTTGCTGCGCTGCGTGGTGCGCGACCCCGATCCGAACAAGGTCGGGCGCGCGTTCTCCAGCGTGGCCGTCGAGCTGGCGCTCGCTAGCTACCCCGGCTGCAGCTTCACCACGTTGCCGGGCAACGGATCTCCCTACGGTGTGTACACGCCGGGCTACGTCGACGCCGCCGAGGTGCCGCACGTCGCGGTGCTGCCCGACGGCTCGAGGGTGGACATCGAGCCCGCCGCGGACACGCTGGCGCTGGCCGAGGTCGTCGAGCCCGTGCTGCCGGAACCGTTGTCCGCCAAGGAAACCCGTCGCGCACCGCTCGGCGCCGTCGCCCTCGCGCGCAGCGGCGACAAGGGCGGCAACGCCAATATCGGGGTCTGGGTGCGCACCGAGGAGCAATGGCGTTGGCTGGCACACACTCTCACCGTCGAGCGCGTCAAAGAGCTACTGCCCGAGACGGCTTCGTTGACCGTCACCAGACACGTACTGCCCAACCTGCGGGCGGTGAACTTCATCATCGAAGGCCTACTCGGCCAGGGCGTCGCCTATCAGGCGCGGTTCGACCCGCAGGCCAAGGGACTCGGCGAATGGCTGCGGTCCCGTCATCTCGACATTCCATTGGAGTTGGTATGAGTTCAGTATCGCGGAGCGATTCGACCGGGGGCGGCGGTCGGGCGACGGGTGGGCCGAGTCCCTGGAACAGCCCTGAACGTCGCGAATTGCGCGCGACCGTACGGGGTTTCGCCGAGCGGGAAGTCCTGCCCTACATGGACGAGTGGGAGCGCGAGGGCGAGATCCCGCGCGAGCTGCACAAGAAGGCGGGCGCGCTCGGCCTGCTCGGCATCCAATTCCCGGAGTCTGTAGGCGGTTCCGGCGGCGACGGCATCGACGCGATGATCGTCTGCGAGGAGCTGCACCAGGCGGGAGCCTCCGGCGGACTGTTCGCGTCGCTGTTCACCTGCGGCATCGCGGTGCCGCACATGATCGCCGCGGGCAACGCCGACCACATCGAGCGCTGGGTGCGCCCGACGCTGGCGGGGGAGAAGATCGGCTCGCTCGCCATCACCGAGCCCGGCGGCGGATCCGACGTCGGCCACCTCACCACCACCGCGCGCCGCGACGGCGACCACTACATCGTCAACGGCGCCAAGACCTTCATCACCTCCGCCTGCCGCGCCGACTACGTGGTCACCGCGGTGCGCACGGGCGGCTCCGGCTCCGGCGGGATCTCGCTGCTGGTGGTGGAGAAGGGCACGCCCGGCTTCACCGTCAGCCGCAAGCTGGACAAGATGGGCTGGCGCGCCTCCGACACGGCCGAGCTCTCCTACGTGGACGTGCGGGTGCCCGTGGAAAACCTGGTGGGCCAGGAGAATTCGGGCTTTTATCAGATCGCGGGCGCGTTCGTCAGCGAGCGTGTCGGCCTCGCGGTGCAGGCGTACTCGAGCGCGCAGCGCTGCCTCGACCTCACCCTGGAGTGGGTCCGCAGTCGAGAGACGTTCGGCCGCCCCTTGATCAGCAGGCAGGCCGTGCAGAACACGGTCACCGAGATGGCGCGGCGCATCGACGTCGCCCGCGTCTACACCCGAGATGTGGCGCAGCGCAGCGCGAACGGCGAGACCGACCTGATCGCGGAGGTGTGCTTCGCCAAGAACACCGCCGTCGAGGCGGGCGAGTGGGTGGCCAACCAGGCCGTCCAGCTGTTCGGCGGCCTGGGCTACATGCGCGAGTCCGAGGTCGAGCGCCAGTACCGCGACATGCGCATCCTCGGCATCGGCGGGGGCACCACCGAGATCCTCACCGGCCTCGCCGCCAAACGATTGGGGTACCAGTCATGACGACACTGCGCAGCGCCCTCGACACCGCCGCGCCGGAGTACGCCGCCGCGGCCGAGGCCATGACGGCCAAGCTGGCCGAGGTCGAGGGCGAGTTCGCCAAGGCGATCGCCGGCGGCGGCCCGGACAAGCTGGCCCGGCATCGCAAGCGCGGCAAGCTGACCGCGCGCGAGCGCGTCGAACTGCTCATCGACGAGGACTCGCCGTTCCTCGAGTTGTGCCCGCTCGCCGGGTGGGGCAGCGAATTTCACGTCGGCGCGAGCACCATCGCGGGCATCGGCATCGTGGAGGGCGTCGAGTGCATGATCGTCGCGCCGGACCCGACCGTGCGCGGCGGCACCTCGAACCCGTGGACGCTGCGAAAGACGTTGCGTATCAACGATATTGTCCGGGAGAACCGGCTGCCGGTGATCTCGCTCGTCGAGTCCGGCGGCGCGGACCTGCCGACGCAGAAGGAGGTCTTCGTCCCCGGCGGGCGCATGTTCCGCGACCTCACCCAGGCCTCGGCCGCGGGCATCCCGACCATCGCGCTCGTCTTCGGCAACTCGACCGCGGGCGGCGCCTACATTCCCGGCATGTCCGACCACGTGGTGATGATCAAGGAGCGCTCCAAGGTCTTCCTCGGCGGCCCGCCGCTGGTCAAGATGGCCACCGGTGAGGAGTCCGACGACGAATCCCTCGGCGGCGCCGACATGCACGCGCGCGTCTCCGGCCTGGCCGACTACTACGCGGTCGACGAACAGGACGCGATCCGGATCGGCCGTTCCATCGTCCGCCGGCTCAACTGGCGCAAGCAGGGCCCCGCGCCGCGCGCCGAGGTGATCGAGCCGCTGTACGACCCGGAGGACCTGCTCGGCATCGTCCCCACCGACCTGAAGATCCCGTTCGATCCGCGCGAGGTGATCGCGCGCATCGTCGACGGCTCCGACTTCGACGAGTTCAAGCCGCTCTACGGCGGCAGCCTCGTGACCGGATGGGCCGAGCTGCACGGGTATCCGATCGGTATCCTGGCCAACGCGCGCGGCGTGCTGTTCTCCGAGGAGTCGCAGAAGGCGACCCAGTTCATCCAGCTCGCCAACAAGACCGACACGCCATTGCTGTTCCTGCACAACACCACCGGCTACATGGTCGGCAAGGAGTACGAGCAGCGCGGCATCATCAAGCACGGCGCGATGATGATCAACGCGGTGTCCAACTCGAAGGTGCCGCACATCTCGGTGCTGATGGGCGCCTCCTACGGCGCCGGGCACTACGGCATGTGCGGCCGCGCCTTCGACCCGCGCTTCGTCTACGCCTGGCCCAGCGCGAAGTCCGCCGTCATGGGCGGCGCGCAGCTGGCAGGCGTCATCTCCATCGTCGGGCGCGCGGCGGCCGAGGCCAAGGGCATGCCGTTCGACGAGGAGGCCGACGCGGGCATGCGCGCCATGATCGAGGCGCAGATCGAGGCCGAGTCGCTGGCGATGTTCATGTCCGGGCGACTGTTCGACGACGGCGTCATCGATCCGCGCGATACCCGCACCGTATTGGGAATGTCCTTGTCGGCCATTCACAATGCCCCGATCAAGGGCGTCGACGGCTTCGGCGTCTTCCGAATGTGAGGCCGGACATGAGCAAACGGAGTAGCGATTCGGTGGGGGCCGGGCCCGCCACCACTGTTCTGGTCGCCAATCGCGGCGAGATCGCCCGCCGCGTCTTCGCCACCTGCCGGCGCATGGGCATCGGCACCGTCGCGGTCTACTCCGACGCGGACGCCGCAGCCCCGCATGCCGCGGAAGCCGATGCGGCGGTGCGGCTTCCGGGCAACACGCCCGCGGAGACCTACCTGCGCGGCGAGCTGATCGTCGAGGCCGCGTTGTCCGCCGGCGCGGACGCGATCCATCCCGGCTACGGATTTCTCTCCGAGAACGCCGATTTCGCCAAGGCGGTGCTCGCCGCCGGGCTGATCTGGATCGGCCCGCCGGTCGAGGCCATCGAGCAGATGGGCTCCAAGGTCGCCTCGAAGAAGATGATGGACGCCGCGGGCGTCCCCGTGCTCGCCGAGCTCGACCCGGCCGAGGTCACCGAGGCGCACCTGCCCGTGCTGATCAAGGCGTCCGCCGGTGGCGGCGGGCGCGGCATGCGCGTGGTGCGCGCCCTCGACGAGTTGGAGCCGCAGATCGAGGCGGCGCGGCGGGAGGCGGCCTCGGCCTTCGGCGACCCGACGGTGTTCTGCGAGCGCTACCTGGAGACCGGCCGCCATATCGAGGTGCAGGTCATGGCCGATACCCACGGCACCATCTGGGCGGTCGGCGAGCGGGAGTGCTCGATTCAGCGCAGGCACCAGAAGGTCATCGAGGAGGCGCCCTCGCCGCTGGTCGAGCGCGTCGACGCCGAGCGTGCGGCCGGTGTGCCGGGCATGCGCGAGCGGCTGTTCGAGGCCGCCCGGCTCGCCGCGGGCGCGATCGGCTACACCGGCGCGGGCACGGTGGAGTTCCTCGCCGACGAGAACGGCGACTTCTTCTTCCTCGAGATGAATACCCGTCTCCAGGTGGAGCATCCGGTCACCGAGTGCACCACCGGCCTGGATCTCGTTCGCCTGCAACTGGAGATCGCCGCGGGTGCGCGACTGCCTGCGGAACCTCCTGCGATGCGCGGACACTCGATCGAGGTCCGGCTCTACGCCGAGGATCCGGCGCACGACTGGCAGCCGCAGAGCGGCACCGTCCACCGCATCGACATCCCCGCGGTGCTGACGGAGTTCGACCTGCTGGATCGACCCGGCGTGCGGCTGGACACCGGCGTGGTGGACGGCTCGGTCGTCGGCGTGCACTACGACCCGATGCTGGCCAAGGTCATCTCCTACGCCGAAACCCGCGGCGAGGCAGCGCGTTTGCTCGCCAACGCGCTGCACCGGGCGCGGATCCACGGCCTGGTGACCAACCGCGACCTGCTCGTGCGGGTGCTGCGGCACCCCGCGTTCCTCGCGGGCGACACCGACACCGCGTTCTTCGCCACGCACGGATT
>NZ_BAGH01000394.1 GCF_000308715.1 Nocardia tenerifensis NBRC 101015 | reverse complement strand
CAGTGGTGGGCGGCGTCGCGGGCGGAATCCTTGGGGCAGGCGCGAGTTTCGGCGCTACAGCCCGATAACGTGCCCCCGGCCGGTATGGCGCTGTGGCCCGGTGTCGCGCTGCGGCTCGATGGCGCGCTGCGGCTCGATGGCGCGCTGCGGCCTGAGTCCCGCTTCAGCCTGATGCCACGCTAGGCGATGTTTTCTGCTGTGCCGCTGAGGAATTCGCCTGCGGCGGGGGCGAGGAGGGCGACGTTCGGGTTGTGGCTGAGCTTGGCGACCTCTTGGAACTCGGCGTCGGGGAGGACTGCGGCGATGGCGCGCGCTCCTTTGCGGAGCACCGCGTCGCTTTTGGCGCCGGCGATGACGAGGGTCTGCGCCTTGACGGTGGTCCAGTCCTCGGTGCGCAGCGGCTCGCCGCGCATGTAGTCGTGCATGACCGCCCAGTCGTGCGGGGTGGAGCAGGCGGTGGCGAGCAGGTTCTTCCACGACGGGGTGAACCTCATGACGGAGACGAACAGGCGCGGCACGCCCATCGCCTGGGTCATGTAGTAGCGGACGGTGTCGGCGCGGCGGTCGGCGGCGACCAGCTCGTGCAGGGTCGCCGTCAGGTCGGCGGGCGGCACGAAGCCGGCGCGGTCGACCACGAACGGCGGCTCGAAGGCGACCACCTTGGTGACCCCGAGCACGCGGCCCGAGCCGGCCGCGCGCAGCGCGAGCCCCGCGCCGGACGACCACCCGAACAGCATGGCCGAGCCGCCCGCCGTCTCGACCAGCGCGGCGATGTCGTCGATCTCGCGCTCGACGTCGTAGCCTCCCGCGTCGGTGCTGTCGCCGCGGCCGCGCCGGTCGTAGTTGAGGACGGTGAGCCCGTACTGCTCGTTGAGCGCCTCGGCCAGCTCGACCATCTTGGGGAACTTGCGGTAGCTGAACGCGCCGCCGACCAGGATCACGGTTCCGGCGTGACCCTCGTGGCGGTCGTAGGCGATCACGGTTCCGTCGGCGGAGGTCACGGTCTCCACAGCAGTCTCACTTTCGAAGCGGTGTCGGCCAACGGTGCGTTGGTGCCTATGCCTGTTCAGACGGTGCCGGGTCCGTGGAATCATCGACGGCGGCGGCGAGGCGACCAGAACCCGTGTAGTCTGTGATGCTGCTCACTATGCCGGTCCGATGCCTGGCAGGCCCGTGAACGTTATTTACGGAAGACCGTCCAGTACTGTCGAAGTCGCGTCGCGGACTCGAGAGTCGTTCGCTCAGAACAGAGTTGGCTCGCCGAAGCCCGGTGTGCGTTCGATCTCCAGTAGATGCTGCTTGGTGGTGACGCCGCCCGGCGCGGAGAAGCCGGTGAGCGCGTTGTCCGCGGCCAACACCCGGTGGCACGGGATGATGAGCGGAATCGGGTTGCGGCCGAGGGCCTGTCCGACGGCCTGGGCGGCGCCGGGCGCGCCGATGCGATCGGCCACCTGACCGTAGGTGAGGGTGCGGCCGGGGTCGATGGCGCGGGTGACCTCGTAGACCGCGCGGTGGAACTCCGGAATTCCGCTGGTGTCCAAGGGGATCCAGCGCAGGTCGTCGAGTTCGCCGGCCAGGTGGGCACGGATGCCGGCGATGGCCTCGGCGATCACGCCCGTCGGCGTCTGCTCGCGGACCTCGTCGTCCGGCAGGCCGGCGCGGCGGCGCGTGATGCGCGCGCGGGTCGCGGCGGGGGTGGACTCGGGGAGCTGGAACCGGATCACGGTCGTGCCGCTCCAGGCGATCGCGCAGCGGCCGATCGCGGTGTCGAAAAGGGTTGCCTCGGCGGACAGGCAACGCGGGGCGCTCATGCTCTCAGTGTGCACGGTGGGGCCGACACCTTTCGCCGGACCAGACCAGTTCTGCTCAACTGGCCTTGCTGTTGAGCATGCTCGGATCCGTCACGAGTCGCCGGACGCCCTTCGCGGGTTTCCGCGCGGCATCGGCCTTGTGCCCGACGGTTCGGCGCGACCGCCAGGCGTACTCGCTGAACTGGGTTTCGACCGGCCGCCGGGCGGGCTCCGGCGCGACGGGTTCGGCCGGGGCCGCGGCGTCGGCCGGCTCTCGAACGGCGGGCAACCCCAGGTCAGGCGCGTCCTCGCGGCCGTAGATCGCGGCCAGATCCGAGTAGCGCCGCTGGTCGTCGTAGTACGAGGCGGTCCAGTCGGACATCGGCGTGCGGGGGCGGTATCGCTCCAGCCGGAACGCCCGCTCGGCGCCCTTCGGCAGGTAGCGATAGATCAGATAACCGAACAGGGCGACGGCGAGCAGACTGGCGACGGTGGTCATGCTGCCAGCTTGCGCGCTGACTGGCCTTGCTTTAAATATCCACTGCCCCAATACTGGACCTTATGGCGACGAGAGTGATCGGCGCGGGCACCCTGGCCCGCGACCTCGGCAGGTGGCGCAGCGTGGACGAGGACGGCGAGACCGAGTCGCACCGGCGCCCCGCGCGCCCCGCGTATCTCGCACTCGCTGAAGGCATTCGGCTGCTGATCCACGACGGGCGCGCCCCGCTCGGCGTGGCGCTGCCCAGCGAGCGCGACCTCGCGGCCACCCTGGGCGTCAGCCGCACGACGATCACCTCCACCTACTCCCTGCTGCGCGAGAACGGCTACCTGATCAGCCGCCAGGGCTCGCGCAGCACCGTCGCCCTGCCGCGCGATGTGCAGCACGACGGCAGCAAGCCGGCCAGGAGCATCCTGGCGATGATGGCGGCCTCGGAGCTGCCGACCATCGACATGACCTACGCCGCGATGGCGGCGCCGCTGGAGATGCAGGACGCGTATTCGGTTGCGCTGGAAGGCCTCCCGTCCTATCTGGGGACGCACGGCATGGACCCGGTCGGCGTGCTCGCGCTGCGCGAGGCGATCGCGCGCCGGTTCACCCAGCGCGGCCTGCCCACCGAGCCGGACCAGATCCTCGTCACCCTCGGCGCCCAGCACGGCCTGCGCCTGCTGCTGAACGTCCTTACCGCGCCCGCCGCCAGGGTGCTCATCGACCACCCGACCTATCCGAACGCCATCGAGGCGATCCGCGACGTCGGCGCGCGCCCCGTGCCGGTGCCACTGCGCCCCGAGCATCCGGACAAGGGCTGGGATCTCGACGGAATCCGCAGTGCCGCACGACAAACCGCGGCGACCCTGGCCTATCTGGTGCCCGACTTCAACAACCCCACCGGCCTGCTGCTCGACGCGGACGGCCGCGCCGAACTGGCCGCCATCGCCAGGGAAACCAGGATGACCGTGGTGGTCGACGAGTCGATGGCCGATCTGCAGCTGACCGGCGAGCCGGAGCAGCCGCCGGTGGCGGCGTTCGCCAAGGGCAACGAGATCGTGACCATCGGCTCGGCCTCGAAGTCGTTCTGGGGCGGCCTGCGGGTCGGCTGGATCCGCACGAACCAGCCCCTCATCACCAAGCTGCTCGGCATCCGCTCCACGGTCGACCTCGGCACGCCGGTGATGGACCAGCTGGCCACCGTCCACCTGCTCGCCAACGCGGACGCCATCCTCGACCGCCGCCGCGATCAGCTGCGCGCCCAGCGGGCCGCGTTGGTCGAGGCCGTCGCCGAGGAGCTGCCCGAGTGGCGCCTGCACTACGGCGCGGGCGGCATGTCCGTGTGGGCGCAGCTGCCCTCGCCGGTCTCCACCGCGCTGGCCGCCACCGCGCCCAACCACGGTGTATTGCTCGCCGCCGGGCCGAGATTCGGCGTCCAGGGCGCCTTCGAACGCTTCATCCGCCTGCCCTTCACCCACCAGGAGCCCGAACTGCGCCTGGCGGTCAAGGCGACCGCCGCGGCGTACGAGGCGCTCACTCCGCGCGCCGCCGATCCGCTCCAGCCGTTGACCTGTTACTGAAGTCGTTGCGCTCCAGGGGGTTCGGTGGCTGAGGATCGTCGACTATGCCCCAAGGGGATCGTCGGCGGCCGAGGACCGTCGACTGTGCCCCAAAGGGGTTCGCCGCTGGCCGAGGGGTGTCGACTGTGCCCCAAGGGGATCGTCGGCGGCTGAGGACCGTCGACTGTGCCCCGAGGGATTCGCCGCTGGCCGAGGGGTGTCGACTATGCCCCCAAGGTTCGCCGACGGCGCGGGGCCGTCGACTATCGGCGCTTGCCGGTACCCACTCCGGCGAGGAGGGTGTCGACCACCCGGCTCGCGAGGGCGTCCGGATCGGCGGCGCCGTCCAGCTCGGTATTGCCGTGCACGGTCTCGTTGATCAGGGCGAGGTACACCCGGCGGACCCAGGTCGGGTCGGCGTCGGGCGCGATGAATCCGTCGGCGCGCGCCCGTTCGAGCACCGCGTCGCATTTCGCGAAGACGTCCGCCTGTAGCTCGGCCAGCTCGGGATCGGCGCCGTCGACGCGATCGAGCGCGTACGAGGCGCCGTACTTGATCTCGATGACGTTGGCGGTGGCCTGATGCAGCGCCACCAGCGGCGGCGCCGTCTGCGGCCGGGCGGCGTCGACCGCGGCCGCGATGCGCCGCCAAGCCGTGATCGCCATGGTGCGCACCAGTTCGTCTCGATTGGCGAAACGCCGGTGCACGGTCGTCCGGGCGACCCCGGCGGCCTCGGCGATCTGCTCGAGCGTCGCGTTGGGGTTCTCGCTCAGCACCCGTTCCGCGGCGTCCAGGATGGCGCGGACGGTGCGCTCGGCGTCGGCGCGCAGCGGGCGTGCGGATGAAGGCGGCATAAGACTCCGTTCTTGTCATGAAGATAGTACAGATGAGCTGCTGTTTGTCGCTAAGTTGCGACATTGAAGTTGCATTTATGGATTGTCCGGCTACTCTGATGTTGCATCAGATCATCAAGGAGTTGGACATGACCCGCACTGGAAAGACCGCACTCATCACCGGCGCCTCGTCCGGCATCGGCGCGGAGTTCGCCGCCGCGTTGGCGGCCCGAGGGGACGACCTCGTGCTGGTCGCCCGGTCCCTGCCGCGGCTGGAAGCCCTTGCCGCGCACCTGAGTCAGCGGCACGGCGTGCGCGTCGAGGTCATCGGGCAGGACCTCACCGCGCCCGACGCCGCCGCGCGGGTGACCGAAGAGCTTGCCGCCCGGGGGCTTTCGATCGATGTCCTGGTCAACAACGCGGGCTTCGGCAGCGCGGGCCGGTTCGAGGACCTCGGCGTCGAACGCGAACATGATCAGCTGATGGTCAATGTCGTTGCCTTGGCGGGGCTTACCCGCCGACTGATCCCGGACATGCTCGAGCGGGGCGGCGGTGAGATCGTCAATGTGGCCTCCACCGCGGCCTTTCAGCCGTCGCCCTACTTCGCGACCTACTCCTCCGGCAAGGCGTTCGTGCTGAACTTCAGCCTGTCGCTGTGGAGTGAGTATCGGGGCCGCGGCATCAAGGTCCTCGCGGTGTGCCCCGGCCCGACGGAGACGCCGTTCTTCGAGACCGTCGGCACCCGTGACGCCGCCCTCGGCCGAATGGGCAGCGCCACAGCGGTTGTGCGGTCCGCGCTGCGCGCGCTCGAGCGGAACCGGGGTTACGTCGTGCCCGGTGCGCAGAACTTCGCCGCCGCGCACCTCATGCCCCGGCGACCGCGCACCCTGGTGGCCCGCATCGCCAAGTTCGTCACCCGCGCGGTGGAAGACGGAGGCCGGCCGATCGACGAGATGGCGGCCGCGGCCTGATTCCGGCCGACGCG
>NZ_BAGH01000395.1 GCF_000308715.1 Nocardia tenerifensis NBRC 101015 | reverse complement strand
ACTCGCCTGTCCGAGGCACAACGCAATCTCGATGCGGCACAACAGCTCAGCGGCACCGATCCCGCGCGGGCCATGACCAGTGCGCAGTCCGCCGCCGACCTCGCCGGGCGCGCGCTGCAGGCCGCACAGGCCAGCGTGCGGGCCTGGGAGGCGGCGCAACCGGTGTCGGGCACGTCGCAGGCGGGCGCGGTGCTCGGCGGCATCCTGATCGACGGGCTGCTGCGCGGGGCCGCGAGCGGCGGCTATCGATCCGGGTCGGGCGGTTGGGGCGCGGGCTCCTACGGCGGTTCGTCCGGTTCCCGGCGGATCAGCCGCGGCGGCCGGTTCTGAGTTGACCCTGACACCGTGTGAGGTCGTAGACCAGGAGTCGTCATGTTCACCATCGGAGACTTCGCCAGACACGGACAGGTGTCGGTGCGCATGCTGCGCCACTACGACGCGATCGGGCTGCTGCGCCCGGACCGGGTCGACGGGCAGAGCGGCTACCGCTTCTACTCCGGCGCGCAGCTGGCCCGGCTCAATCGCCTTGTCGCGCTGAAGGAACTCGGCTTCACGCTCGAGCAGGTCGGCCGGATCCTGGACGACCAGGTCAGCGGCGCGGAGCTGCGCGGCATGCTCACGCTGCGCCGCGCCGAGCTCGAGCAGCGCATCGCGAGCGACCGCGCCAGGCTCGCGCAGGTCGAGGCGAGGCTCCGCATCATCGAGAAGGAGGGCGCCATGCCTGCCCACGATGTGATCCTCAAGTCCCTGCCCGCCGTCCGGGTAGCCGAATTGTCCGCTGTCGCGGCGAGTTTCGAGCCGGAGTCGATCGGCCCGGTGATCGGTCCGCTGTTCGAGGACATCTGCCTGCGACTGGAGAAGGCGGGCGTACCGATCGTCGGCCACGGCATCGCGTACTACGACGAGCGCGAGGACGGCTCAGTCCTCGCCCACGCCGCCATGCCGGTCGACCTCGACCCAGCCGACGCGCACGACTTCGCCGTTGTCGACCTGCCCGCGATTCCCCAGGCCGCCACCATCATTCACCGCGGCAGCATGAACGAGGTCCTCGAACCCTGGCAGGCCCTCGGCCGCTGGGTGGACGAGAACGGCTACCGTCTCAGCGGCACCAGCCGCGAGGTGACCCTGGTCCACACCGAAGACCCCGCCGGATGGGTAACCGAGCTCCAGGAGCCGATCTCGCCGAAGTAGTCCATAGCGCGCCGCCAACCGCGGCTGAGCCACAGTGTTTGCGAGGCGAGCCGATGGCGCACGTCCACGCCGTCGTACTCGGCCCGCTCGTGGTGCTGACGGTGCTTGTGCCCCTGCGTGGTGGGCAGGTGCCGGAACTTGCCGTGGGCCAGCAGTTTGGTAAGGCCAGGGAGCCAGCCCGGCTGTAGTAAGGGGTCACACGCCGGCGCGCTGGGTGAACTGCTGCAAGTACGGCGATTCCTTGGCGCATAGCCCGCACCAGTACGCCCACAGGTTCAGTAGCGCGGGCGTCCGCGAGCGCGGCGGCCAGTCTCAACCGGCTCTGCGGACTCGATACGGCGGCGCCTCCGACGATCTCTCCCCTGCGCGCCGGCGTCGCCCCTCGACGGTGCACGACCCGATGCCGCTGCGCCGAGTCCCGTTGCTACACAACGTTTTCGCGCACCTCGACACCCGCTACGTCACGCGGGTGCCCACACGCCCCGGCGACCGTGAAGGTGCGCGCCACGGTGACGATCGGAATCATCGCGCTGCGGAACGCGTGTCGCTCGGTGACCACCCGCCGCGACAGGCCACGGGCCCCAGGTAGCGCAGCAGCGCAGGCTGGCGCGAGTCGCCGCGGCCCTTCCTTGGTCGTGGCACGCCGAAGCGCCGTGCCCGGGGCGCTGCGAGCCGACGTTGCCCCTCGTCGGTGCACGCCTCGATGCCGCTGCGCCGAAACCCGTTGCTACACATAGTCGTCGCGCACCTCGACACCCACTACGTCGCGCGGGTGCCTACGCGCCCCGGCGACCGTGAGTCGCTGCGGTCCTTCCCTGGTCGTGGCACACCGAAGCGCCGGAGCCGGACCGCTGCGAGCCGGCACGGCTAATTCACCTGCCTCGGCACGGCCGCCCGCCCCCGGCGCCAACACATCACCTTCCCCCGACGCGGGCACGTCTACACACCCAGGCGCGCTCCTATCACCACACCCAAGGGCGAGCGCGTCACCCTGGGAATATCGGGCAGACTGCCGCAGATGCTCGGCGCGCCGAGATGGCTTCCTACGTCAGGCGTGAACCGTGCGGGTGTGGAAGCCGGAGGGGCCGGTGGGGAACGACGGGCGATGGCGACCTTCCTGGACCTCGCCCGACCGACTGATCGCCCTGGCCTGCACCTGGTGTTCACCGGGTGCCAGTTCTACCGCCAGTCGCCAACGCCGCCACGCAGCAGGGGCCAGCTCGGTGCTGAGATCGACTGGGCGCCAGTCACCTTCGTCGACGCGCACCTCGACGCCCGCGACGCCGTGCGGTGGAGCCCACGCGACCCCGGCGACCGTGAAGGTGCGCGCGCCGCCGCGGCCGGGCACAGCCACGCCACCGCCGCGCGAGAGGGCCACGTCATCGCGACTCGACGCGGCCGCCTCGGCACCTCCCCGCTCGCCGGCATCGCCCCTGCCAGGCACGATCACATCAATCCTGGCCTGCGGTGTCACCCACAGCGGTCCGGCGGGCCACCCGCGCCGCCACCAGTAGTCGACGTGCGTGTCGTCGGTAAGCTCCAGCTGCCCAAGCCATTTCGCGCCGGTGTACTGACCGTAGAGGCCGGGGACGAAGACGCGGGCGGGGAAACCGTGGGCGGGGGTGAGGGGTTCGCCGTTCATGCCGATCACCACGTAGCCGGGCCACTCGCCGGAGCGCAGCGGCTCGACCGGCAGTGAGATGGTGTAGCCGTCGACGGCCCTGGTGACCAGGCGGGTGGCGTCGGATTCGGGGATGGCGTGCTTCAGCAGGTCGGCCAGGGGCACCCCGTACCAGCGGCCGTTGGCCGCGCGCCCCTCGCCGGGCTGGTTGTGCACGCACACCATGACGGCGTCGAATTCCACGGCGTCCTCGGCCAATTCGGCCAGGGACAGGCGCAGCGGGTGCGCGACCTTGCCGGTGACGGACAGCCGCCAGTGCGCCGGATCGATCCGGGGCGGGCGCAGAGTGACGTCGGCGACGTACATGCGCCGCGCGGCGGTGACCCAGCGGCGACAAACCCGGCTCGTCCTCGAGCCCGTCGCGTGGCACGACGCCCAGCGCACCCATCGGGCCGATCCGGCGAATGTCGTTGTCGTGCTTGCGATCCAGATCGTGCTG
>NZ_BAGH01000396.1 GCF_000308715.1 Nocardia tenerifensis NBRC 101015 | reverse complement strand
GGCATCGTCGGCTGCACATCCGCCGGAGACGGGGCCGTCGCCTGCCGGGGCGGTGCGGGGCGCGGCGGCGAGGGACGGGTCTCCTCGACCGAACCGGGTCCGCTCTGGGGTGGGGCCGAAGGGCCTTGCTGTCCAGGCTGTTTCGGGCCCGACGCCGGTCGCGGCGTGGCCGGGGGCTTGGTGATCGGCACCCGGCCCGCGCCCGGCGTGACCCGGTCGGTCCCGGCCGGCTTCGGCGCGTCGGCCGGGCGCTGGACCGGCAGGGCGACGGTCTGCGCGTCGTCGGGCTTGATCACCGGCATGGCCACGGTGACGTCTTCGGATCCGGGCGGCGCGGTCTGCCCGCCCGTGTTCATCTTGACCGTGTCCGCCTCGGGGGAGGACTCGTCGGCCGCCGGTGCCGGGCGCTGCACGCGCATCACCGTCGTCGGTGCGTCACCGTCCGGCGCCGCATCGGGTGCGGTGACGTCGGGATCTGTCTCCGCGTCCGGTGCGCTCTTGCTCGCTGCCGGCTGATTCCGCGTGCCTCGCTTGATCACCTCGGTCTTCGCCTCGGCCGCGGAGGTGCCGCTGGGGGATTCACCTTGACCAGCACTGGTTGACGCAGTGTCTTTCACCGTCCGGTCGGCCGCACCACCCTTGGCGAGGTCCGTCGCGTCGCCCCCGGCACCGGGCTCAGGTTGTGCCTCAGCGGTTTTCGGGTCACGCGCGGTGGAATCCGACTGAGTCGCCTCGGCGGACTTGCCCTGACCGCCTCGCTTGATCACCTCGGTCTCGGAGTCGCTGCCCGTGGTCGCCGAGTCAGAGCTACCCTTTTGTGCCACAACAGTTTTCGCGCTATCCGAAGCCGCGTCCTCGCCGCTCGGCGTATCTTCGCCCTTCGCGGCCTGACCCGGTGCGCTGACCTTGGGAATAGCCCTCGGATCCGCCGAGCCGCCCTGCTGACCCGCGTCCGGGCCGGACTTCGCAGCCTCCGATGCTGACCCGGAAGAGCTTGACGCTGCACCTTTCTCAGCCACCGCCCCAGCTTCCGGCCGACCCCCCGACGCGGCACCCCGCGCCGCTGGGTCGCCCCCGGCCGAAGCACTCGTGCCGCTCCCGCCCTCCTTAACGGAAGGGCCCCTCGCCCCGCCTGCCGCTGCTCGGGGTTGCCCTGGCGCTCCGCCGGATTGGCCTGGCGTTGCGCCCGGCCGACCCGGCGCTGCTGCGGATTGGCCTGGCGCTCCGCCGGATTGGCCCGATGCTCCGCCGGATTGGGCCGGTGCTGCTCCGGGCTGGTTCGGCGTCCCGCCGGCCTGGGCCGGCGTTCTGTCGGATTGCTTTGGCCCGGAACCTGTTCGGCTCGATGTTGGGCCGGAACCGCCGGGCGCTGCACCGGAACCGCCGCCCTTTGGACTGGAGTTGCTACCGGTCGCGCTCGAATTGCCTGGGGAGGCAGTCGAGTTGCCAGGCGTCGGGCCCGGAGTGCCGGGGGGCGAGCCCGACTTGCCAGGCGCTGTACCGGAGCCGGGAGTAGAGACAGAGCCGCCGGGTGCCGCCGCGGCGGGGTTGCCGGACGTTGCGTCGGGGTTCGCTGGGGCGGGGCTGGGAGGAGGCGGCGTGGGGCCGGACTTCTTATCGGCGCTCAAGGCTGAAGTCTTGGCCGGGGTGCCCGTGTTTCCCGGGGAAGGGAGGGGGCGGGTGGGGGCGGCGGGGGTGCGTTCCGTGGGGGCGTCGGGGCGGGCGCCGGGCGCGGCCGGGTCAGCGCTCTCCCGCGCCGGGTTCTTGTCGTCGTTCGGGTCGGACACGCACTACCCCTCGGTCAGGCGGAACAGTTGAACTCGACGGCCAGCTTAACGGGCACTGCCGGGCGTAGTCCGACTTCAGACCCCCGAGCGGGTCCGTCGGCCGACCGGAGCGAATGCGGCGGCGATCGTCGATCGGTGCACAATGAAGCCCATGACCTCGTTCGGTGATCTGCTCGGCCCCCAACCGGTACTCCTGCCCGAAATCTCCGACGCGGAAGAAGCGTTGCTCGACAAGGCCGACCCGGTGCGCGTCGCGGCCGATCATCCGGCCGCGTCGATCGCGTGGGCCTATTTGGCCGAGGCGGCGCTGACCAGGGGTGAAGCCCAGGACGACCCGATCAACCACGACGTGGTCGCCGCGTACGCGTTCGCCCGCACCGGCTACCACCGCGGCCTCGATCTGCTGCGCCGCAACGGGTGGAAGGGCTTCGGCCCGGTGCCGTGGAGCCACGAGCCCAACCGCGGCTTCCTGCGCAGCGTCGGCGCGCTGGCCCGCGCGGCCAAGCTGATCGGCGAGACCGAGGAGCACGCGCGCTGCCTGGATCTGCTGGAGGATTGTGACCCGCGTGCCGCGGCCGAACTCGGGCTCGACTGAGGCGTAGTTGCTAGATCTCAGACCTCGCGTAGGCGTCGCGCGCGACAGCAGCATGGATCGGCTGCGCTCCTCGTGGGCGCGGCTGCGCCTGTCGGCGCTGCCGATTCTGCAATGCGCGGTCGGCGCCGCGCTGGCCTGGTTCCTCGCCCGCGAGGTCGTCGGCCACCCGCAGCCGTTCTTCGCGCCGACCGCGGCCGTGGTGTCGATCGGCATCTCCTTCGGCGCCCGGCTGCGGCGCTCGGTGGAGCTGGTGGTCGGCGTGGCCGTCGGTATCGGCATCGGTGACCTGTTCATCACCAGGGCCGGCACCGGCGTGTGGCAGATCGCGCTGGTGGTCGCGGTCGCCATGGCCGCCGCCGTCTTCCTCGACGGCGGGTCCATCATCACCATGCAGGCGGCCGGCTCCGCCGTGCTGGTCGCGACGCTGCTGCCGCCCTCGGCGGGCGGCGGCTTCTCGCGCATGATCGACGCGTTGGTCGGCGGCTTGGTGGGAGTCGTTGTGGTGGCGTCGATTCCGCTGCACCCGGTGCGCCGCGCGCGCGAGCAGGCCGCGGAGATCCTCGCGGTGATGAGCAAGTCGCTCACCGAGTGCGGCGACGGCCTGCTCGAGCAGGACCCCGACAAGCTGCGCGCGGCCCTCACCGCGGTCCGCGCGACGCAACCGCAGCTGGACTCGCTGCGCGCCACGCTCGAGGGCGGCAAGGAGATCAGCCGAATCTCCCCGCTGTACTGGAATTCTCGCGCCCGGCTCGAACGCATCAAGGCGACCGCCGATCCGCTCGACAACGCGGTGCGCAACACCAGGGTGCTGCTGCGCCGCTCGCTCACCCTGGTCCAGGACGACGAGATACTCGATCCCCGGCTCATCGACGAGGTCGAACGGCTGGGCCAGGCAACCGAAGTCGTGCGCCGGATGATGCTCGCCGACCCGGGCGAGCAGCCCGACCAGGCCGAGGCGGCCAGGGTGCTGCGCACCGTCGCCAAGGAGGCGCGCCCGGAACTCGTTGAGGGCGCGGGACTCTCGGCGCACGTCGTGTTCGCGCAGGTGCGTTCGATCGTGGTCGACCTGATGCAGGTGTGTGGCGTCAAGCGGATCTCGGCGATCGCGCTGCTGCCGCCGACGGTGCCGAAACCGTTCGTGACACCCGAGGACTGAACCGACTACTCAGCGGTTTCTGGACATTCGTGCCGGTTTCGCGTGGGTCACGCCTGGCCGCGCGGCGGCGCCGGCCGATCTTGGAGTAGTGCGCTACTCGTGTTCCGGCGGCCCCCACCCCATAACTTGAACAGGTGACCGCGATCGAACGAGGGGTGTCGCGGTCGACCACTTCGCACACGAGCGAACCGCCTTCCGGCCATAGGTGTGGTGGCCGGCGGGTGAAGGCGGTTCGCCTGCTGCGAGGAGCGGAGCCGCCCGGGCCCGGGGGTCCGGCCGGGCGGCTTCGTGTTCGTCAGTCTCCGCTCTGCTCCTTGCTGAGCGGGAACATCCTGGCCCGGCCCGGCCGCAGCGTGAAGCGCCGCCGGTCGAAGTCCCAAAACCGGTAGATCGGCCACTGCACGGTGTGCGCGAGCCACGCGCCGACGATGACGACCCGGTGGAACGGCAGCACCTGATAGCCCTGGTTGGTGATGGTGCGCAGGCCGCCGAGCTGGAACTGCCACCAGCGGCGCGGACTGGTCCGGCGCCGCCTGGCCGAGGTCTCGACGCGCAGGTCGATCAGCTGGTCGATCGGCAGTCCGCGCTTGGTCAGGCACAGGGCCAGGTCGAGATCGTCGATAACGTCCGGGCGCACCACGGTGTCCTCGCGCACATCCAGCCAGGCGGTGCGGCGGATGGCCATGTTCGGACCGTGCATGTTGCCGACCCGGCCGCCGAGCTTGCCGCGCCGATCCTGAAGGTAGTAGCCGAATTTCAGGAAGAAGCCGACCGGCGAGTCGTAGTACGTCGTGATGCCGGTGACCGCCGCGACCTCGGGATGCTCGGTCAGGTGCCGCCGGATGGTCGCGCCCCAGTCGGGCGCGACCAGGCAGTCGGCGTCGGTGCGCGCGATGAAATCGCCGCGCGCCTTGTCGAATCCGGTGTTGCGGGCCCGCGCGACGCCGCGCCGCGGCTCGTCGACGAGCTCCACCTTCGGATGGCTGAGGGCGTAGTCGCCGACGAGTTCGCGGGTGCCGTCGTCACTGCCGTTGTCGACGACGATGACCTCGTCGATGGCGTCCTGCGCCACCAGGCGGTCGAGGGTCTGGGTGATGCACGCCGCCTCGTTCAGGACGGGGATGACAACGGATAGGACATTCGCCGAGCCGGGGGTGCTCATCGGTCGTGCTGCTCCAATTCTGCTGCGGGCATGCGGAATTACCGCCGGAACGGTCTGTTACCTGCCTGAACAGACGCGCGGCTTAGGTGAGTGGAAGGGGTTGCCCCCGACCCTAGTTCCCTTGCCGCACAGGCGAAATCCCCAATGCTTGGGGGCACCAGATCCTCAGGTGTGCTCGCCCACCGCGGACACGCGGGCCCGGCCCGGCCGCAGCGTGAAGCGCCGCCTGTCGAAGTCCCAGAACCGATAGATCGGCCACTGCACGGTGTGCGTCAGCCACGCGCCGACGATGACGGCCCGATGGAACGGCCGCACCTGATAGCCCTGATCGGTGATGGTGCGCAGCCCGGTCAATTGGAAGCGCCACCAGTCGCGCGGGCTGGTCCGCCTGCGCCTGGCGGAGGTTTCGGCCCGCATGTCCGTCAGCTGCTCGATGCGCAGGCCGCGTTTGGTCAGGCACAACGCGAGGTCCAGATCCTCGGCGACGTCGGGCCGCATCGTGGTGTCGGCCCGCACCGTCTCCCACGCGGATCGGCGAATGGCCATGTTCGGGCCGTGCATATTGCCGACCTGGCCGCCGAGTTTTCCGCGCCGATCCTGAAGGTAATAACCGATTTTCAGGAAGAAGCCGACGGGTGAGTCGTGATAGGTGGTGATGCCGGTGACGGCGGCGATCTCCGGGTGCTCGGTCAGGGTGTGCCGGATGACCTCGCCCCAATCCGGCCCGACGAGCGTGTCCGCGTCGGTTCGCGCGAGGAAATCGCCTCGCGCCTTGTCGAATCCGGCATTGCGCGCCGCGGGAATGCCGCGCTGCGGCTCCTCGATGAGCGCGACCTGCGGGTGCGCGGCCGCGTAGTCGAGCACGATTTTCTGGGTGCCGTCCTCGCTGCCGTTGTCGACGACGATGATCTCGTCGATCGCGTCCTGGACGACGAGCCGGTCCAGGGTCCGCTCGATGCTTGTGGCTTCGTTCAGTGCGGGAATCACGACGGACAGAACCGTCGCTGCCATGTTGTTCATAGTGTCCTGCTCCAGACGGGCAGCGGAAAACTCCGACGGTCGGCCGGTTTTCGCTGCGGTACGCGCGTCGTTGCGCGGTGGTGGTCGGCCGGACTCGGTCATCGGTGGTGACGCCGGTCCGAAGACGGCAGTCCGGCCACTGTCGTTGTGTGACAAGTCGATGCACGCGACGATCGTGGTAGCTACCGATCTCGCATGCCTGAATACCCCATTACCCCCATAATGATCATCGGGTTCGTACCCTAATCGATGGAGGGCGGGTCGGCATCTCTTCGCGCTAAGTCCAGAAGCGCGTCAGATAACTGCCGTAGCGGGACCAATTCGACGGCACCCCAGAGACTTCGAACAACGCGTAGACGGCGTCGAAGAAGACTTGATTGATGGCGGGGGTGAACAGCAGCGCGAACAAGATCAGCATGCCGAACGGTTTGAATTGATCGAGCGAGCGGCGCGTCTGATAACTGAGCGACGGCTCGAGAATTCCGTAGCCGTCGAGCCCCGGCAGCGGTATCAGATTCAGCAGGGCCGCCGTGATCTGCAGGAAGGCAAGGAAACTCAGCCCGAACCACAGCGCGGGATGGGAGTCGGTGCTGCCGAAGAGCCGCACGATCACCAACAGCAGCACCGCGCACAGCGCGTTCACCGCGGGCCCCGCGCCGCTGATCACGCGCTGCGTGCGCGGCGAAAAGTTATGTGTATGAACGTAGACCGCGCCGCCGGGCAGGCCGATGCCGCCCAGCGCGATGAACACCATCGGCAGCACGATCGACAACAGCGGGTGGCTGTACTTCAACGGATTCAGCGTGAGGTAGCCGCGCAACTCGACCTCGCGGTCGCCCGCCCGCCACGCCATGAACGCGTGCGCGAATTCGTGCAGGCACAGCGTGACGATCCAGCCGAATACCACCAGGACGAACACGCCCACCTTGGCGCGGGTGGCGGTCAGCTCGGCGTCCCAGGCCAGCACGCCGCCGACGACCGTGACCAGCACGACGAGCAGGAAGATCGGGCTGGGCCGCACCGCGCGCGAGCGCCGGTCGGCGGGGAACCGCGCGGTCATCGGACCAGCAGCCAGGGCTCGTGGTGGCGGTAGAAACTCGACCGCGGCACCGTGCGCTCGGTGCGGATCCCGTCCCTGGTCACCACCGCGCCCGGCGTGCCGAGCTGGGCCGCGCGGCCCTCGACCCAGCGGCGCTTGCGCATGCCCTTCTGCGCGCTCGCGCGCACACCGGGCTGGTGCATGGTCGGCGACACCAGCATCGCGGTGATCTTGCCGGAGAACAGTTGCACATCGTCCACGTAGGCCTCGCCCTCGAGCTTGTCCTCGCCGACCCCGGTGATTCGCGCGCGGCCCACCAGCACCTGACCGGTGTCGTCGCGGATCAGCGGCACCTCAGTGGCGCGCCCGTCGATGGCGCGCTTGGCGGCGGCGTTGCCCGTGCCCGTCTGGTAGGCGCGGGACCCGTAGGTCTTCTCGACCGGCACGTAGCCGATCTCCACGTGCAGTCGCTCGGTGCGCATCAAATGGGTCAGCACCGTGGCGAGCGCCGCGTCGTCACCCAGCACGATGAGCCGGGGCAGGCTGTCGGCGGCCAGCACGGGAAGCAGTTCATCGATCTCGCCGGTGTCGGGGATGGCGGCCGTCGAGCTGCTCGGCAGCGCCGCGAGGGCGATCGGTACCGGTGCGCCGTCGCAACGGAGAACGTGGGTACTCAAACTGCCGTACACCCTCCTCGGTTCGAGCCGACACCCGTCGGACCCTTCGCCAGTTCCGCCGAACCCTGCCCGGTTGCGACGGCTGCCACCATAGCCCTGCCCGGCGACGGTCACACGGTGGTCGAACCCACGGCCTGCGCACCGGACTCGCCAGGCGGCGGCGCGCGGCGTGTCCACCAGGGCTCGCCGACGCCGCCAATCACACTACGCAGAGATCCGGTCCCACGCCGCCGCCGACGCGTCGACTAGACTGTGCTCCCGGCCACCGCCTCGACCCGGCACAGAGCGCTCGTGAGCGTGAATGCGCGAGGCCGCAGTAGCTGCAGCACGGGCGTTCATCCGCCCGGCCGGTCCGCCGGCCGCCATTGCTCAGGGTGTTGCACGTCGAACCGTAGGAGAAGCAACCATGCCGGCAATCGTCCTGATCGGCGCCCAGTGGGGCGACGAGGGTAAGGGCAAAGCCACCGATCTACTCGGTGGCCGGGTGCAATGGGTGGTCCGATACCAGGGCGGCAACAACGCGGGCCACACCGTGGTGCTGCCCAACGGCGACAACTTCGCGCTGCACCTGATCCCCTCCGGCATCCTCACCCCCGGCGTGACGAACGTCATCGGCAACGGCGTCGTGATCGATCCCGGCGTGCTGCTCGACGAGCTGGCCGGACTGGAGGAGCGCGGCGTCGACACCTCGGGCCTGCTGCTCTCCGCGGACGCGCACCTGATCATGCCGTACCACGTGGCCATCGATAAGGTCACCGAGCGCTTCCTCGGCAACAACAAGATCGGCACGACGGGTCGCGGCATCGGCCCCTGCTACCAGGACAAGGTCGCCCGCGTCGGCGTGCGCGTGGCCGACGTGCTCGACGAGAAGATCCTCACCCAGAAGGTCGAGGCCGCCCTGGAGTTCAAGAACCAGGTGCTGGTGAAGATCTACAACCGCCGCGCGCTGGACCCGCAGCAGGTGGTCGACGAGGTGCTCACGCAGGCCGAGGGCTTCAAGCACCGCATCGCCGACACGAGGCTGAAGCTGAACGTCGCGCTGGAGAACGGCGAGACGGTGCTGCTCGAGGGTTCGCAGGGCACGCTGCTCGACGTGGATCACGGCACCTACCCGTACGTGACCTCGTCCAACCCGACCTCGGGCGGCGCGGCGGTCGGCGCGGGCGTCGGGCCGAACAAGATCAACACGGTGCTCGGCATCCTCAAGTGCTACACCACGCGGGTCGGCTCCGGCCCGTTCCCGACCGAGCTGTTCGACGAGTTCGGGGCCTACCTGGCCAAGACCGGCGGCGAGGTCGGCGTCACCACCGGCCGCGCGCGGCGCTGCGGCTGGTTCGACGCGGTCATCGCGCGCTACGCGACCCGGGTCAATGGCATCACCGACTACTTCCTCACCAAGCTGGACGTGCTCTCCAGCCTCGAGACCGTGCCGATCTGCGTCGCCTACGACGTGGACGGCGAGCGGGTCGAGCAGATGCCGACCACCCAGACCGGGTTCCACCACGCGAAGCCGATCTACGAGGAGATGCCGGGCTGGTGGGAGGACATCTCCGGGGCCCGCACCTTCGAGGAGCTGCCCGCCAACGCGCAGGCCTACGTCCTGCGGCTGGAGGAACTGTCCGGCGCGCGCATCTCCTGCATCGGCGTCGGCCCCGGTCGCGACCAGACCATCGTCCGCCACGACGTGCTCGGGTAGACCGAGTACGCCGTCGCGCGGCGCGCCTTCAGGGTTCATGCCCGCGTTACTTCGGGGACGTGCACTGCGAAATGTATTCACGGATACAGTAAGAGCTATGGCTCGGAACTGGCCGATGATCGAGCGCGTGACCGAGTTCGAGGCGATCCGCGCGGCCCTCACCGGCACGGAACATGTCGGCGCGGTCCTCACCGGCGATGCCGGTGTCGGCAAGACGACGCTGGCCAGACAGGCGACGGCCGAGGTCGGCGGCAATATCCGCTGGGTGGCGGGCACCGAATCGGCCCGCAGCATTCCGCTCGGGGTGTTCGCGCACATGGTCGGCGTCTATACGGCGCACGATCCGGTGACGTTCATGTCCGCGGCGCGCGAGGCGTTGCTCGCGGACGGGCACACCATCATCGGCGTCGACGACGCGCACCTGCTCGACCAGTTGTCGGCGACGCTGCTGCTGCAGCTGGCCATCGACAAGGCGGCGCACATCGTGGCCACCGTGCGCAGCGGCGTGCCCGTGCCCGACGCGGTGACCTCGCTGTGGAAAGACGGCCATCTGCTGCGTGTGGACCTGAATCCGTTCACCCAGCGCCAAAGCGTCGACCTGGTGGAGTCGATGCTCGGCGGCCAGTTGGAGGGCTTCACCGCCAATCTGATGTGGGAGTCCTCCGGCGGAAACGCCCTGTTCCTACGGCATTTGGTCGAGGGCGCGCTGGAGGCGGGCTCGCTGCGCCAGGTCAACGGTGTGTGGCAGCTGCGCGGGCGCGCGGCGGTGACCTCGGAATTGGCGGCGCTGCTGGAGGATCGGGTCGAGCAGCTGCCCGAGGACGTGCTGCACGTGCTGGAGCTGCTCACCTTCTGCGAGCCGATCGACCTCGACGTGCTCGCCGAGCTGGCCGGCGAGGACGCGGTGGAGTCCGCCGAGACCCGCGGCGTGATCCGGGTCGTGGAGAACTCGCACCAGCTGACCGTGCGCTACAACCATCCGCTGTTCGGCGAGGTCATTCGGCGCAGGCTCGGCATCGCCTCGGCGCGCCGGTTGCGCGGCAGGCTCTACTCCTCGCTCAAGGAGCGGCCGATCAACTCCGCCGCCGACCGGATCCGGCTGGCCGAATTGGCTTTGGACAGTGACAAATCCGCCGATCTCGAGTTGTTCGAGGCGGCCGCGGCCGACGCCATCGGGTTGGCGAATCTGCCGCTCGGCGAGCGCTTCGCCAGGGCGGCCGTGGAGCGCCGCGGTGGGGTGGAGTCCGCCGACCTGCTCGCGCGGGCGCTGCTGTGGCAGGGCCATCGGATCGAGGCCGAACGCATGCTGGCGTCGTTCGACCCCGACGAGCTCAACGAGGTGCAGCTGGCCCGCTGGGGCAGCACCAGGGTCGCGAATCTGTTGTGGGCCATGGGCGATGCCACCCGGGCCGACGAGGTGCTGACGCTGGTGCGCGCCAAGGTGCGGCATCCGAAGATCGCCGCCATCCTCGACGGACTCGCCTCCGCGTGCGCGGTCAACGAGAACCGCATCGACGTCTCGATCACCGAGGCGGAGAAGGTCATGGCGGTGAAAGGCGCACCGGCATGGGCGATTTGGTGGGCGTCGTTCGGTGGCTGCCTCGCGCTGACCCTGATGGGCAAGGGGGAGGCCGCGCTGCAGTACGCGGCGCGCGGGCACGAGGTGGAGAGCGACATCGACGGGCTCAACCGCTTCATGTCGACCCACGCCGAGGTGCTCGCGCTGATCCTCACCGGTGACCTCGAAGCCGCACGGCGTTGTGCCGCAGCGTATTTCGGCTACTCCGCCCCCGGTCAGTATCTGGCGTGGGGCATGTCGAAGATTTTGCAAGGCACCGTCGACGTGGCGCAGGGGCACTTCTCCGACGGCATCGAGAATCTGGAGCAGGCGCTGGCGGCGCTCGCCGCCGAGGGCGCGGCCGCGTGGATGTTCCCCGCGAGAATTCGTCTCGCCGAGGCGTATTCGGCGCTGGGCCGGTCCGCCGAGGCGGCCGAGGCGATCAAGGACGCCACCGATCGCGGCGGCAGGCACAGCGCGGTCTACGAACCGCAGCTCGAGATCGCCCGCTCCTGGCTCGCCGCCGCGGAGGGCACCGTCACCCCGGCCATCCGGCTCGCGATGAGCGCGGCCGACGCGGCCGCCCGCTCCAACCAGCACGCCATCGAGGCGATGGCGCTGCACTCGGCCGCCCGCT
>NZ_BAGH01000397.1 GCF_000308715.1 Nocardia tenerifensis NBRC 101015 | reverse complement strand
GGGCAAGGATTCGTCGTCCTCGAGCGCCGCGGGCACCTCGGCGTCGCCGACCGCGAGCCGCCCGCCCGCGTCACCGCGCGTCGCGCCCAGCGGGATGCCGAGCGTGCCCGGCCTCGGCGGCATCGACAACCTCGGCGCGACCATGGGCACCATCACCGCCAACGACGGCGGCACGCTCACCGTCAGCACCCTGCTCGGCGCGGCGGCCACCGTGCGCACCGACGCCAATACCCAGGTCATCTCGATGTCGGGCACCAAGGTGTCCGATCTTCCCGTCGGTGACATCGTGCTGATCCAGGGCGAGAAGGGCGCGGACGGGACGATTCAAGCGAAGGTCATCATCAGCACCGCGCTGCCCGGCGGCGGAAGATGAATCGGCACCGCCGCCGCTTCGCTCGATCTCGCACGGGCTGTCGACGGACGTTGTCCGGTCGCGCCCATTAAGCTGGACCCCGATGACGGCAATGTGGTTCGGCTTGGCGGCGATCGCACTCGTGGGTGCGATCGTGCTGCTGTATTTCGATCGGATCCAGCGACAGCGGACCGGTCACGCGCGGCAGGTCTGGGCGAAATCCCAGGGCTACACGTATGTTTCGGTGGAACCCGCGCTGCCCTCGACGTGGCGGCGCGGCGCGCTGGCCAAGCTCGGCTACCTCTCCGCGGTCGACGTGGTGTCCGGCATTCGCAAGGGCGAGAAGTTCGTGCTCTTCGATCTGGAGGACGCCGCGACGCTGATCGCGGTGCGCCGCCAGATCGGCTCGGACATCGACGTCGACATGCGGCTCAAGACCGCGTCGCCGCCGAAGGACGCCGATCTCGAGCTGCTCGGCGCCATCGGCGACCGGGTGGTCTTCGCGACCAACCCGGAGATCGCCAGGCACGCCGTCGATCAGCGGATGGTGGCGTTCATCGAGACGCTGCCCGACACCGTGCAGATGCTCTGGAGCGAGGGCAACTGGACGCTGGGCATGCTGTCCATCGGCACGTCGGCGCGCGAGTGGGAGAACTCGATCGACGCGGTGCTGCGCCTGTCCGGGCTGCTGCACGTGCTTCCGCCGGTGAGCGAGCCGCGCTTCGACGGCGGCGGCCACGATCCCGGCCGGCCGCGCCCGCGCGGGCGTCAGCGTCCGGAGGAGCCCGACGCCGAGGAGCCCGACGAGGCGATCGGCGGCGCCCGGGTGCAGCCACCGCGGCTGCGTAAGGGCGAGGACTTCGACGAGGCGCCGTTCGGCGAGCCGGGCTACGACGAGGACCGCGCGCCGCTGTCCGCGCCGGACGAGCCGGAACCGCCGCGTCGTCCGTCGCTGGCCGTGGTGCCGGACGCGCGCGCGAGGGTTCGCGAGG
Organism: Nocardia tenerifensis NBRC 101015; assembly: GCF_000308715.1. GTDB lineage: Bacteria > Actinomycetota > Actinomycetes > Mycobacteriales > Mycobacteriaceae > Nocardia > Nocardia tenerifensis. The sequence continues at coordinate 15,834 of NZ_BAGH01000397.1, read as the reverse complement.
AGCGCAGGACCGCCGACGAATGGTCGCCGGAGCGCCGCGACGACTGGTCGCCGGAGCCACGGGACACGCGCGCACCCGAGCCACGCGACAAGCGGGCACCGGAGCCGCGCGACAAGCGGGCACCGGAACGCGACGAGCCGCCCGCCGACGAGTGGACCGACGAACCGGACCGCCACGGGCCCGCGCGCGCGGACGACGCCGCGACCGAGCCGCCCGGCGGCCCGTTCCACCCCGGCTTCCGGCCGTATCAGGGACCTGTGCCGCAGTGATCGGCCCGGCCCGTGCGGCTCGTCGCCCGATCGAGCGAGGGTGACCGAGCGTATCGCGATGGCCGGTGACCGGCGGCACCTCGCCGCCCGTGCCGAGATGCGCGAGCATCGGTGCGGTGTTCACGCCGCGATTTTCCGCTCCGGCCTGACGAAGCGGCTCGACCGTGACCGGCTGGCGGCGGGCGGCGCGACACTGCCGTTTATGATCGCCGCGGTCAAGGGTTCGGTCGGCGGCGCGGACGCGATCGCCGAACGTGGCTCGACGTATTCGGCGTCCGAGGCGCCGTCGTATTCTTCACGGAAGGGGTGGCAGGTGGACTGGCGGATGGCCAGGCCCTGCGCCCAGGATTCGCGCACACCGAATGCCATGAGCGTGCCGGTATCGATGCGTCGTCGCTGCCGAAAGCCCTTGGGGCCGAGGAGCGGCCGGGTGGTTGCCGGTTCCCTGCGTGATCTGGAGAAGAGCCGGGTGCTCAGCGCGCCCGGCATGCAGTACGAAACGCTTGCCACCGTCGCCGGGATGATCCCGCGAACCCTGGCGGCCCGACCGAATCGCGGCTTGTTCACCACACGCGGAAGGACTTAGGAATGATCGACGAGGCAACCACGAACGAGTCGGCGCTCGGCGCCTCGGAGCGCTCGCGAGCCGCGGCGGCGAGCGGCGGCGCGGGTTCCGACCGGGACCGCCTGGCGGCGCTGGTGCGCGAGCTCGCCGTCGTGCACGGCAGGGTCACCCTGTCCTCCGGCAAGGAGGCCGACTACTACGTGGACCTGCGCCGCGCGACGCTGCACCACGACGCGGGGCCGCTGATCGGCAAGCTGCTGCGCGAGCTGGTCGCGGACTGGGACTTCGACGCCGTCGGCGGGCTCACCATGGGCGCCGACCCGGTCGCGCTCGCCGTCATGCACGCGCCGGGCCGCCCGATCGACGCCTTCGTCGTGCGCAAGGCCGCCAAGACCCACGGCATGCAGCGCCAGATCGAGGGGCCGAACATCGTCGGCAAGCGGGTGCTGGTGGTCGAGGACACCACGACCACCGGAAACTCCCCGCTCACCGCGGTGCGCGCGCTGCGCGACGCGGGCGCGATCGTGGTCGGCGTGGCCACCGTCGTGGACCGGGAAACCGGGGCCGACCAGGTGATCGCCGCCGAGGGGCTCGAGTATCGGTCCATCCTCGGATTGAAGGATTTGGCCCTCGGCTAGCCTGGACACCGGTCTAGTTCTTCACAGCCGAAGGGTCATCTCCAGTGGTGAGCATTGCAATCAACAAGAATCGCGACAATGTTGCGATGCTCGGTATCGGTGCCTATCGACCGCAGCGAATCGTCAGCAACGCCGAGGTGTGCGAGGTGCTCGACTCGACCCCGCAGTGGATCTACGAGCGCACCGGCATCCAGAACCGCCGCTGGATCAGCGGCGACGAGACGCTGCGGTCCATCGCGGCGGCCGCCGGGGAACGCGCGATCGTCAACAGCGGCGTCGACCGGTCCAAGATCGGCACGCTCATCCTGGCCACCTCCAGCTGGCTGATGCTGACCCCGCACGGCGCCCCGTCCGTCGCGCACGACCTCGGCATGAACGGCATCCCGGCGTTCGACCTGACCTCCGGGTGCGGCGGCTTCGGGTACGGCCTCGGCGTGGCCGCCGACCTGATCCGGGCAGGCTCGGCCGAGTATGTGCTGTTGATCGGCGCCGAGACCATGACCGTCGGACTCGACCCGACCGACCGGGGCACCGCGATGATCTTCGGTGACGGCGCGGGCGCGGTGGTGGTCGGGCCGAGCCCGGAGAACGGCATCTCGCCGACCGTGTGGGGCAGCGACGGCGAGAACGCCTCCGCCATCGCCCAGGACGTCAACTTCCTCGACTACATGGAGAAGGCCCAGGCCCTGCAGGGCACCGACCCGGCGGTCGAGCCCATCGGGCGGATGTCGCTGCGGATGGAGGGCCCACGCGTCTTCCGTTGGGCCGCAGTCACTTTGCCGCGCGCGCTGTCCACCGCGTTGGAGATGTCGGGCGTGGCCAAGGAGGACATCGAGGTGTTCGTCCCGCACCAGGCCAACGCCCGGATCAACGAGCTGATGAAGAAGAACCTCGGCCTGGCCGACGACATCCCGATGGCCAACGACATCGAGCAGACCGGCAACACCTCCGCCGCGTCGATTCCGCTGGCGATGGAGGAGATGCTGGTGACCGGCAAGGCCAAGGGCGGTCAGCTGGCGCTGCTGCTCGGCTTCGGCGCGGGGCTGAGCTACGCCGGTCAGGTCGTCACGCTGCCGCCGAAGCCGGCCGAGCCGAGCTTCAGTGTCTGATCGACGGGTGTTCCGCGGCGGGTTTCTCGCCGCGGCGGCCGTCACCGTCTACGCCGCGGCGACCGGCCGTGAGCGGCTGCAATGGGTCGCGAAACCGTTGATGATGCCGCTGCTGGCGGCAGACGTGGTCACCGAGGGGACCGGCCTCGCACCCACCGATCGCCGGGTGCTGCTCGGCTCGCTCGGCGCCGCGACGGTCGGCGACATTTTGCTCATAGATCCCGACGACGACCGCAGGTTGATCGCGGGCGCGTCCTCGTTCGCGGTCATGCAGACGGGATACACCGCCCTGTGGGCACGCAAGGGTGCGCGCCCGCGCGTCCAAGTGACGCTGCCGCGCGTCGCCGCCTGGCTCGGCGCGGCCGCCCTGCTCCGCGCGAAGGCGCCCGCCGTCGCCGCGCCGTTGACCGCCTACGGCGCGACGCTCGGCGTCGCGGGCACGCTAGCCTCGGACCCCGCACTCGCGCCGGACGCGAAAACCTTTGCGGGCCTAAACCTTCCCGGCGGCGATCCACGCAGCCGCCTCGCCCTCGGCGGCCTGCTGTTCACCGTCTCCGACGGCCTGATCGTCCTACGCCGCCTCTTCGCCCGCACCGAACGCACCCGCCACCTAGCCGAGGCCGTCATCCTGACGACCTACGCCGCCGCCCAATATTTCCTCGCGGACCCTAGGGTGCACGCGAAAGCCGTTGTCATAGAACGACAATGATGCGATCGCGGTTTGCCGGGTCTACGCGGATGGAGATGGTCTCGCCTACCGCGAGGCGGGGTTTGTCCGCCGGGTTGACGTCGAAAACTATTGTGCCGCGGTAGGTTTCCGCTCCGGGGATGGTCAGCTCCAGATCGAGTTCGGTGAGTTCGGTGTGGTGATCGGTTCGTTCGAGCGGGTGCACGCCGTGGACGGTCGCCCATCCCTCCAGTCCGTCGCGCCACAGCCGTCGATCCGCCTTGGAGGGGCGGCCGGCCAGCATCATGCCGACTCCGACGCAGGTGCCGAACACCCCGACCAGCGCCACGATCTGATACGGCAGCGTCCCGGGGGGCGTGTGCTGCACGACCCACCCCAACCACAGGCCGAGCACCACCAGGTACCCGGCCGTCACGGCGAGCACCGTACGCAATATTCGCGCGTGATCCATCCCAGCCTCCACCCCAGCTGTCGGATCTTCAGAATAGGCCCGGTGCGGCACTGACGTGCGCAAATCGGTCCGGCGCCCGGGTTCAGCCCTTGAGTCGCAGGACCGCGAGGACGCGGCGGTGGTGGGTGTCCGACGGCGGCAGGTCGAGCTTGGTGAAGATATTGCCGATGTGCTTCTCCACGGCGCGTTCGGTCACGCTGAGCGAGGTCGCGATGGCGTTGTTGGACAGGCCCTGCGCCATGAGCTCGAGCACCTCGCGCTCGCGCGGGGTGAGCCGGGTCAGGGAATCCTGCTGGCGGGACGCGCCCATCAATTGACTCACCACCTCGGGGTCGAGTGCGGTGCCGCCGGTGGCGACACGGTGGAGGGCGTCGACGAAATCGCGGACGTCGGCCACCCGGTCCTTGAGCAGGTAGCCGACGCCGCTCGCGCCGCCGGCGAGAAGCTCGGTGGCGTAACGGGTCTCGACCCACTGGGAGAAGACGAGCACGCCGGTCATCGGGTACTTGCGGCGCAGCTCGATGGCGGCCAGCAGACCCTCGTCGGTGAAGCTCGGCGGCATGCGCACGTCGACCACGGCGACGTCGGGATTGTGCAGGCCGACCACGTCGCTCAGGGTCGTCGCGTCGCCGATCATGGCGACCACCTCGTGACCGCGCTCGGTCAGCAGCCCGGCGAGCCCGTCCCGCAGGATCGCGCTGTCCTCGGCGATCACGATGCGCAGCGACTCGGTCACCGCGAGCCGTCCTTCGGCAGCAGAATGGTCACCACGGTGGGCCCGCCGGCCGGGCTCTGCACGGTGAGGGTGCCGTCGACGGTGCGCGCCCGCGCCGCCAGGCCGGAAAGCCCACTGCCGGCGGCGAGTTCACCGGGGGTGGGTTGCAGCACGCCGCCGATTCCGTTGTCCCGCACGGTGACCGCGATGGTGCGAGAGTCCGTCGGCACCACCGAGATCCAGGCCCGGGTGGCGTTCGCGTGCTTGACGACGTTGGTGAGCAGCTCGGCCACCGAGAAGTAGGCGATCGCCTCGACCGCCGGACTCGGTCGTTGCGGCAGGTGCACCCGCAGCTCCACCGGCACCGAGCTGCGCGCGGCCAGGGTCTCCAGCGCCGGGCCGAGGCCGAGTTCCAGTGCGGGCGGGTGGATTCCGCGCACCAGCTCGCGCAGCTCGGTCAGCGCCTCCTTGGAGCTGGCGTGCGCGTCGGCGATCAGGTCACGCGGGTCGCCGCCGGCGGAGAGCCGGTCCTCCGCGCGGCCGAGCGCCATGGCGATGGTGACCAGTCGGGCCTGGGTGCCGTCGTGCAGGTCGCGCTCGAGCCGGCGCAGCGTGGCCGTCGAGTCGTCGACCGCCGCCTGCCTGCCCTGCTGTAGCTCGACGATCCGCCGATCGCCCGCCGTCGCGCTCAGCAACGCGATGGCCAGCAGCCGATGAATCCAGCACACGCCGCGCAGCAGCCACGGCATCGCGAAGCAGGCGACGATGCCGACCGCGGCGAAGCCGAGCACCCTGGGCCAGGTGTCGATGTAGAAGCCGTCACCGAACTGGGCCATCGAATGATGTTCCACGCCTTGGGAATCGACATTGGGCGGGTGGAAGAGCACCCACGGGATCGGCGACAGCGCGATGAACGCCGCCGTCGCGACCAGCAGGAGCACCAGCCAGCCCACCACGACGCCGAGCACGGCCTGCGCGAGCAGGTACAGCGCCGCCCGCCAGCTGGCCCGATCGGTGAACGCGCCCTTGACGAACCCGATCAATCCCGGCTCGGGCCGAAACGGCGGCGGCGGTGTCAGCTGGGCGTCGAGCAGGTCCTTGGCCAGCGCCCGATAGATCCGGGCCCAGGTCCGGCCGCCGAGCAGGATGACCGCCAGGATCGGCACGCCGATGATGGTGAGCGAGATCGCCAGGCCGCCGCCCCAGCCGAGGTACATGTACGCCACCGCGAGGCAGCCGAGGACGAACACGGTGAACACGTAGACGAGTTCTTTCCAGGCGCGGGCCTGGAACGGGGCGCGGAGCACGGCGCGGGCCACCCGCCCGGCGGTCCGCCCGGATTCGGCGGGCCCCGGGTCGAGCACGAGGGTGGGTTCGACGGATGTCTCGGTCATAACTTCCATGGTCGTCGGCGCGGCGGCGGTATTCGATGGAGCTGACCGCCGGATGGATGGTGTAGCCAGCTACACCAACTACTATCCAGCTGATGACCTATCCGCCGCAGCAGCCACCGTACGGCTACCCAGCCTACGGGGCCTACGGACCGCCGCCGGAGCACCCGCAGGCCACCATGATTCTCATCCTGGGCATTCTCGGCCTGGTGTTCTGCCAGATCCTCGGCCCGGTCGCCTGGGTGATGGGCAGGCGGGCGCTCAACGAGATCGACGCCGCCGGCGGTGCGCTGGGCGGTCGCTCGAACGTCATGGTCGGTTACGTCTGCGGGATCATCGCCTCGGTGATGATCATCCTCGGCCTGCTGTTCATCGCGCTGTTCGTCGTACTCGGGCTCGTCGGCGTCTGGAGTAGCAGCAGCTACTGATCCATCCGGCCGCATGCGGGTGCGCCCGCGGGCGGAATTAGCATCGTCGGAGTGAATCACCCAGCGCCGGACGCGGCGGAGCAGGACCCGCCGGGCCCCACCGAGTGGGGCGAGCACCCGCACGGCGTCGGGCCGTGGGCCGCCGAGCACGCCGACCCCCGCCGGACGACCCGAGGCTGGACCCCGAACTGCTGCTGGGCGGCGATCGCCGCAACGTCGTCGACGCCTACCGGTACTGGACCCGCGAGGCCATCGTCGCCGACATCGACCGGCGCAGGCACCCGTTCCACGTCGCCATCGAGAATTTCGGTCACGACGCCAACATCGGCACGGTGGTCCGCACGGCCAACGCCTTCGCCGCGGCGGCCGTGCACATCGTCGGCCGGAAGCGGTGGAATCGCCGCGGCGCCATGGTGACCGATCGTTACCAGCGCATCGAGCACCACGCGAGCGTCGCCGAGTTGCTGGAGTTCGCCGGGCGCGCGGGGCTCACCGTGGTCGCCGTCGACAATGTGCCGGGCTCGGTCGCCATCGAGACCGCCGAGCTGCCCCGCGACTGCCTGCTGCTGTTCGGACAGGAGGGCCCCGGCGTCACCGAGCACGCGAAAGACGCGGCGGCCATGACGGTTTCGATCGCGCAGTTCGGCTCCACCCGCAGCATCAACGCGGGCGTGGCCGCGGGCATCGCCATGCACGCCTGGATCCGCAGGCACGCCGACCTCTCCGACGCGTGGTAGCCCGGCGGTGTCTTCTCGTCCCAGACCTTGGCGACATCGGTCACACTCGATCTATAGTCCGAGAACAAATACACATCGCTTGTGTAACAAATCGGGCGCGGAAATCCCGGCGGGGCTGGCACCATTGACCCATGACCACGCGGAGGGCACAGGACCCGCGACGAACGACACCGCGATCGCTGGGTGAACGCTCGCACGCCGGCCGGGATGCCGCCGCGACGCCCGCGCTGTGGTCCGAACGCGCGGACATGGCGGAGTCGGCGATCGTGTCCCGGCATCTGCGGGCGCTGTGGGCACTGCCGGGGACGCAGCTGGGTGTCGTCGGATGGCCGGCCACCCGGCGCGAGCGCGCGTTCGGGTCCTGGCACTACTGGTGGCAGGCGCACCTGGTCGACTGCGCGGTCGACGCCGCCAACCGCGTGCCGACTCCGGTGCGGCGCAAGCGAATCGCCGCGATCGCGCGCTCACACCGCATCCGCAACATCACCGGCTGGACCAACAAGTACTACGACGATATGGCCTGGCTGGCCATCGCGCTCGAGCGGGCGGAGCGGACCGCGGGCGTCACCGAGGCGCGCGGCGGGCTGATCGCGCTGGAGAAGCCGCTCTACGACGGCTTCGATCCCACGGTCGGCGCCCTGCCGTGGCGCATCGGCTCCGACTACTACAACGCGCCCGCCAACGGCCCGGCCGCCATCGCGCTGCTGCGACTAGGACGGCAGGCGCGGGCGCAGGACATGGCCGACTGGCTGGACACGACGCTGCGCGACCCGGAGACGGGCCTGATCCTCGACGGCATCCACCTGCCCGCCGGCGAGATCGAGCGGCCGGTGTTCAGCTACTGCCAGGGCGTCGTGCTCGGGCTGGAGACCGAACTCGCGGTGCACACCGGGGAATCCCGGCACATCGAGCGGGTGCACCGATTACTCATGGCCGTCGAGGAGCACCTGACCACCCGCGGCGTCATCAACGGCGGCGGGGGCGGCGACGGCGGTCTCTTCAACGGCATTCTGGCCCGCTACCTCGCGGTGGTCGCGCTGATGCTGCCCGGCGACGACAAGGAGCGCGAGGCGGATCGACGGGCCGCCGCGGCGATCGTGCGCGCGTCCGCGTCGGCGGCGTGGGCCAACCGGCTCGAGGTGGAGGGCGAACCACTGTTCGGCCATAACTGGAGTACACCGGCGACGCTGCCGAGCGGCATCGCGGGTGCGGGCCGGTTCACCGCAGGCGGCTCGGTGACCTCGTCCAGGGTGCCCGAGCGTGACCTCTCGGTGCAGCTGTCCGGCTGGATGCTGATGGAGGCCGCCTACCAGGTCAGCGCCGCCGGGCTGTAATCAGGACTCTGACTTGGCTTTTGCCGCGGACAGCGGCGGCAGATACTCGCTGACCAGCGTCCGGTGCCACCACACCCGGTCCCGCAGCAACTCCCGTCGCGTCGTGAACCGGTATTCGTACAGGCGCGCACGCACGTACTTCGGCGGCGTCTCGCCGAACGGGTTGTGGCGCAGCAGGCGCAGCGTCGCCCGATCGTTGCGCAGCAGCCGCTCGATGAACGGCAACAACCACGGCCGCGCGTAGGCCGGCGATATCGCGGCGAACCACAGCAGCCAGTCCAGCCGCAGATGGTAGGGCGCCCACTGGCGCGGCAGTCGCCGCGGATCGCCCGGCTTGCCCTTGAACTCGTACTCCCGCCAGACGGTGTGCTCGGTGAGTTCGGCCTCGTCGGTGCCCTCGAACACCACCTCCGCGCGCGTGCGCCCGATGCTGCCGAACGCGCCGTAGGTGCTGACGAGGTGATAAGCGTTGAACGACATGTTCATTCGCTGACCGCTGGAGAGCATATTGCGCACCGGCCAGTAACTGAGCGCCACCACGAGCAGGGTGCACGCGATCACCATGCCCGCGAACCACATCGGCGCCTCCGGTTGCGCGGGTGGCTCGGGCAGCGGCAGGACCTTCGCGGCCAGCGATCCGTCGATCACGGTGAGCGCCAATAGGATCGTCACCCAGTTCAGCCAAGCGAAGTTGCCGGAGAGCACCAGCCACAGCTGGGTGAGCACCACGATCGCCGCGGCGACGCTCGCCACCGGCTGCGGCGCGAAAAGCCCGAAGGGCACGACCAATTGGGCGAAGTGGTTGGCCGCCACCTCGATTCGGTGCAGCGGCCGCGGCAGATGGTGGAACAACCAGCTCAGCGGCCCCGGCATCGGCTGCGTCTCGTGGTGGTAGTACAGGCAGGTGAGGTCGCGCCAGCAGGAGTCGCCGCGCAGCTTGATCAGCCCCGCGCCGAACTCCACCCGGAACAGCAGCCAGCGCGCCAGCCACAGCGCCAGCACCGGCGGCGCCGTCCGGTCGTTGCCGAGAAAGATCGCCAGGAATCCGGCCTCGAGCAGCAGTGACTCCCAGCCGAACCCATACCACCGTTGCCCGACATTGACGATCGACAGATACGCCGCCCACAGCAGCGTCCACATCGCCATTGCGGCCCACAGCGGTACCAGGCCGCCGACCCCGGCGACCAGGGCGGCCGACAAGCCGACCCCCGACCACGCGACGACGGCGAAGAACCGATCGGAGTAGTGGAACTGAAAAACGCTCGGCGCCAACCGGAACGGCGTGCGCCGCAGAAACGCCGGCACCGGCAGCATGCCCCGCTCGCCGATCAGCGCCCGGAACTGCACGGCCGCGCCGAGGAAGGCGATCAGATAGACGACCGCCAACCCACGCTGGAAGACCAGCCTGCTCAGCCAGTATTCGGGTGCCGTGAACCAGTCCATGCCCGCAGCTCCTCGGATTGCTCCATCGGCTGCGTACCCTGGCCCGGGCGGCGGGAAACCCGGTGGTCAGTTCTCCGTGTCGCGCACGCCGCTCGGGGCGGTCTCGAGCTCGAACTCCTCCGCAGGCTTGGCCATCTCCTGCCGGTAGTGCCGGATTCCCAGCACCGTGCCGATGATCAGGCCGAGCACCAGCGTGCCGATCACGATGGGCATCAACCACGGCACCCGGTCGAGGAAGCCGCCCGCGTAGTAGCCGATGAGCAGCAGCACCGGCGCCCAGATGATCGCGCCGATGGTGCTGGCCACGGTGAACTTGCGGTGATCCATGCCCGCCGCGCCCGCGACCGTCGGGCACAGCGTGCGCACCCACGGAATCCAGCGGGCGACGAGCACCGCGACGAACCCGTGCCGCTCCAGCAGTTCGGTGACTCGCTGCAGGTTGCGGGTGTTGATGTAGCGGCCGTTCTTGCGCGCGACCAGGCGATGCCCGGTTCGCGCCCCGATCACGTAGCCGACCTGATTGCCCGCGATGGCCGCCAGCATGGTGCCGACCGACAGCGCCCACACCTGCGGCTCGCCCGAGGCGTTGGACGCCATCACGATGCCCGCGGTGATCAACATGGAGTCACCGGGTAGGAAGAGCCCGAGAATGACCGCGCACTCGATGAAGACAAAGGCAAGTACCACTGTCCAGACGAGCGCGGGCCCCGCTGACATCAGCGGATCGAAATTGCCCACTGCCAGGGGCGAGGACGCCGCGTTCACGAGCTCAGCGGGTCGGCTCGTTCGTCGAGACGGTCAGCTCGGCTTCTTGCCGGGCCGCCGGCCGCGCGCCACGGTTGAGCAGTTTCTTGGCCACCGCGACGATGCCGGGCAGCACGGAGACGAGCACGATGAGCAGGAAGATCGCCTCGACGTGATCGCGGATGAAGGCGACATTGCCGAGGAAGTAGCCCAGCACGGTGACGCCGCCGCCCCACAGCACCGCGCCGACGATGTCGAACGCGACGAACTTGCGGTAGTCCATCTTGGACACGCCCGCGAGCACCGGCATGAACGTGCGCACGATCGGCACGAACCGGGCCAGGATGATGGTCTTGGGCCCGTGCTTCTCGAAGAACGCGTGCGTCTCGGTCACGTAGTGCTTCTTGAAGAAGCGGGTGTCTTCCTTGTGGAACAGCGCGGGCCCGATCGCCCGGCCGATCCAATAGCCGCTCTGGTCGCCGGCGAACGCGATCACCATCACGGCGGGCAGCAGCAGCCAGATCGACACCGGCGGATTCGCCTGCGCCGCGAGCAATCCGCCGGTGAACAGCAGCGAATCGCCGGGCAGGATCGGGAACAGCAGGCCGGTCTCGATGAAGACGATCGCCAGGATCGCCGGGAGCACCGCGTTCTTGAGCCACGTCTCCGTGAGCAGGTGCATCGGGTCCAGCAACTCTTTGATTGCGAGGTTGCTCGTCACCGATTCTGTCGCTGCCAGCAGAATCACGCGGTCTCCTGTTCTGGATACGGCCGGCCCGTTCGCTTGCCATCGCATCGGAAGCTGCCAGCGTAATTACCGGGCCCACAGTACCGGGTTCGGCTGAGAAACCCCGCGCTGTGCGCGAAACTCCCCGACCGGTCACCCGGCGGTCGCGCGCCGATCACCGGCCGGTCACTCGCGCGGGCAGCGCACCGGCCTCCCTGGATACCAGGCGAAACACCGCTGTCCTAGTGTGGTGGCTGACAAAATAGGTCTTTGCCGCAACAAACACGGAGGTCTTACTGTGCCCATCGCGACTCCGGAGGTCTACGCCGAGATGCTCGGTCGGGCCAAAGCGCACTCCTTTGCCTTCCCCGCCATCAACTGCACGTCGTCGGAGACGATCAACGCGGCCATCAAGGGTTTCGCGGACGCGGGTAGCGACGGCATCATCCAGTTCTCCACCGGCGGCGCCGAATTCGGCTCCGGCCTTGGCGTGAAGGACATGGTGACCGGCGCGGTCGCGCTGGCGGAGTTCGCGCACGTGGTCGCCGCGAAGTACGACGTCACCATCGCGCTGCACACCGACCACTGCCCCAAGGACAAGCTGGACGGTTTCGTCCGCCCGCTGATCGCCATCTCCCAGGAGCGGGTGAACAACGGCCAGGCGCCGCTGTTCCAGTCGCACATGTGGGACGGCTCGGCCATCCCGATCGACGAGAACCTCGAGATCGCCAAGGAACTGCTGAAGGCGTGCGCGCAGGCCCACATCATCCTCGAGGCCGAGATCGGCGTCGTCGGCGGTGAGGAGGACGGCGTCGAGGCCGAGATCAACGACAAGCTCTACACCTCGCCCGCGGACTTCGAGAAGACCATCGACGCGCTCGGCGCGGGCGAGAACGGCAAGTACCTGCTCGCCGCGACGTTCGGCAACGTGCACGGCGTGTACAAGCCGGGCAACGTCAAGCTCCGGCCCGAGGTGCTGGCCGAGGGCCAGCGGGTGGCCGCGGCCAAGCTGGGCCTGAGCGCGGACGCGCAGCCGTTCGACTTCGTCTTCCACGGCGGTTCCGGCTCGCTGAAGTCCGAGATCGAGGACTCGCTGCGCTATGGCGTGGTGAAGATGAACGTCGACACCGACACCCAGTACGCGTTCACCCGCCCGATCTCGGCCCACATGTTCACCAACTACGACGGTGTGCTGAAGATCGACGGCGAGGTCGGCAACAAGAAGGTCTACGACCCGCGCAGCTACCTCAAGAAGGCCGAAACCTCGATGGCGGCGCGTGTCACCGAGGCATGCAATGATCTGAAGTCCGCGGGAAGGTCGATCAGCGCCTGACCCATCATCAACCCACCGGGGGCTCGACAGCTCATGTGTCTGGATGTGCGCGTGCTCGGGCCCGTCCGGTTGCTCGTCGGCGGTGAGCCGGTGGCGGTCGGCGGGCCGAAGCCGCGGGCGCTGTTGGCCGCGCTCACCGTGAATCGACGGCGCGCGGTGTCGTCGGCCGCGCTGGCCGACATGGTGTGGAACGAGGATCCACCCGACTCCTACGCCGCCAGCCTGCAGGTATTCGTCTCGAATATCCGTAAGGCGCTGCGTAATTCGGGCGTGGATCCGGCGACGGTGCTGCGCACCGAGTCCTCCGGCTATCGCCTCGAGGTGGCCGAGTCCGCGTGTGATCTCGGGCGTTTCGAGGCGAGCAGGGAGGCGGGCAGCCGGGCGGCAGCGCTCGGCGACCACGCAGGCGCGGCCCAGCTCTACGGGGCCGCGCTGCGCGAATGGAGCGGGCGGGCGCTGGCCGACCTGTCCGGCCTGCAGTTCGCCGACGGCTTCGCCACCGCGATGGACGAGGAGCGCCTCGCCGTCGCCTCGGCCCGCATCGACGCCGAAATCGCCTGCGGGCGAGCCGCGTCGGTCATCGGCGAGCTGGTCGCGATGACCGGCGAGCATCCGCTGCGCGAGCCGCTGTGGGGTCAGCTGATCACCGCCCTGTACCTGTCCGGCCGCCAGGCCGACGCGCTGGACGCGTGCCGGCGGGTGCGGACCGTGCTCGCCGAGGAGCTCGGCATCGACCCCGGCCCGGCGCTGATCGAGCTGGAACACCGGGTGCTGCGCCAGGAGCCCCTCGGCGCGGTCGAGCACCGGGAGGTCGAGCGGATGGCCGCGGCGATGACCGAGACCGTCACCGAGGCGCCCAGCACGGTGCGCAGCGGGCGGCTACACCTGCCGGACGGCCGGGTGGTCTCGATCGCGCAGGGCGGCCTGCGAATCGGCCGGATGACCGACAACGACCTGGTCCTCGACGACCCGAAGGCCAGCAGGTATCACGCGCACATCATGCCGAGCCGGGCCGGGCTGCTGATCAAGGATCTGCACTCGGCCAACGGCGTGTACGTCAACGACGAACCGATCGAGAACGGCGCGCTGCTCGCCGACGGCGACCAGATCCGCATCGGCGCAACGATGTTGATCTTCCAGGCCGTGCTGTAGTCACTCGTTGCAGGCGTAGCCGTCGCCGTCCCGGTCGAGCATCGGGTTGTACTGCGGCAGGCCGCGGTAGATCGGACCGGCGTGGGCGGCGCGCGCCTCTTCGCAGGTGGTGTAGACCTTTCGCTTCTTCTCCGGCTTGGCGTCCGGGTCCGGCAGCGAATCCGGGCGGGCGACGAAGGCGGCGGACGGGGACTCGGCGACGGCGGTCGGCGGCGCCAGGGTGAGGGCGCCGAGCACGAGACACGCGGCGTCGACCGCGGGCGTCACGCGGCGGATCATGGAATAGCTCACGCCATCCATCCTGCGCTCGATCGGCGCCGCCGTGGGGTGTGAATTTTTCGCGCGATCTTGCCGGGTGCTCGAAAACCGGCTGGGATATGGGACTTCGAGCCAGTCCTAGGCCAGCCGTACCTCCGCGATGGCCCGCCCGAACAACTTTCGGCCCTCGGCGACGCCGTTGAGCACGAGGGTCGCGCCGCGGGCGGCCGGGTCGAGCGACTTGATCCGGCCCGTGAAGTCCACGGTGCTCGCGGCGTCCGCAGTCACCGGGACGAAGCCGGCGAAGCGCACGCTGAACTTCTCGATGGCGGTCGGGTCGCCGAGCCACGACGTCAGGTAGTCGCAGGCCAGGCCCATGGTCAGCATGCCGTGCGCGACCACCGTCGGCAGCCCGGCCAGCCGGGCGGCGTGGTCGCTGAAGTGGATCGGGTTGGCGTCGCCGGACACGCCCGCGTAGTTGGCCAGGTCGCCGCGGGTGAGCCGGAAGGAACCGGCGGGCAGCCGGTCGCCGACGGCGAGCCGGTCGAACTCCGGCAGCGTGTGCACCGGCGCGATCTCGCGATCGGCGGCCGGGGCGGGCAGCTCGCCGGCGCCGAGCGGGATCAGGGCCGAAACAGCTGCGGTAGTGGGGGATTCGACCACCTTGCCGTGCATCATGATGTTGTCGACCACCTCGGTGAGACTCGGGTCCACCTCGGCGCCGCGGCGCGCCACGATGGTGGTCGAGCCGACGAGGGCGAGCTCGCCGTGCTGGTTCACCAGGGCGGAGCGGACGACGATGAAGTCGTTGTCGCCGAACCGGCGGACGGACTCGATCAGGATCTCGCTGGTGAGCCGGTCGCCGGCGAGGACGGGCCGGTAAGCCTGGAACACCTGGTCGGTCTGCAGCATCTGCGAGAGGTCGTACTCGGTGAGCACCGATTCGAGCAGCGCGCGGGTGCCGGCCGCGCCGATGACCGACGCGAAGGTCGGCGGGGCGATGACGCCGTCGTGGCCGAGCTTGCGCGCGTCGGCCTCCCGATGATGCGCGCCGTGGCGATTCTGCACCGCCCGCGCGAATTCGCGGATCTTCTCCCGGCCGACCTCGTAGTGGTCGCGGACGCGGAACCGCTGCCCGGCGGGCGTCGCCGTTTGTCGCGCGTCATCAATTTCGAGCGCCATCGTCTGTTCCGTGCCCATGATGCGGTCACGCTACTAATGAACAGGACCGTTGACCAGTCGAGTGTGAGCAGCGCTACCGGTCATAGATGCGGAATTGCTATGGCGTTCGCCTGTTCTTCATTTGCAGGCTCAGGATGGGTTTCGACAGTGTAAAGGCGCGATGCTCATCGGCTATGACAGAGTTCGGCTGCCCGCTGAGCGGACAGCCGAACGTGCTCGAATTCGCAGCGCCGATTACTGCGCGCCGCTCGGCGGGTCACAGACCTTCCAGCCGTTGTCGGTCTCCTGGAGGTCGAAGGTGCGCGCGGAGCGCTTGTTCGGGTCGGCCTCGGTATACACCGTCGCCTGCGCGATCGCGGTCTTGTCGGTGATCCGGATGGCGTCGACGCCGTCCACCACCGGGATGGTGCGCCGATCCATCGACAGCTTGTGCACGCCGGCGAACTGGTCGGCGGGGATGCCCTGATAGAAGTCGTGCAGCGGGCCACAGGTCGTGCTGCGCAGGGTGTTCAGATCGCCGGTCTTCAAGGCCTGCGTGTAGTCGGTGATGGCGGCGCGCACCTGGTTCTCCGGCGAGTTGTCGTCGGAGTTGACGAACACCGCGACGCTCACCGCGATCAGCGCGACCACCACGACGGCGGCGCCGGCCACCGCGAGCAGCCATCGCTTC